>NZ_ADJN01000015.1:0-184498 GCF_000178095.1 Peptostreptococcus anaerobius 653-L
TATCCGCCTTGATGTTTTCCAGATTTTCGACAATCAAAATTTTTGATTTTCGCTTTTCGGAAGTCTTTTTTTATGGTTATTTAAGAGTGTAACTATTCGTTACACCCTTAGATTTCTCCGATCATATCTTTTTTGTTTGGTTTTACTTTTTCCTTTCTTGTGTAGTCTTGGGTTACTCCGTCCCATTCATTTTTTTATTTTTCTCCACTTATATATGCTGCACTTGCTACTGCACTTTTTACTTTTCCTCTTGATATTATGTTTACTGAAAAATGAAAACTGTCTGCCATTTTTATCACTTCCTTTCTTTTTTGTTGTTTCACCCTAGCGGGTACAAGTAGGTGGAGGCTTAACAGATTTCTTATATTCACTTTGTGAATGAGCGTTTTGAAATACCCTTTGCCTAATCAGTCAAACCACTCGCAAGCTCGTGGTGAATGATTGGCAGGGGCAGACCCAAAGCGAATGATTATTGCTGCCTGTAAGGGTTTGGCTCCGCATGACGCAAGCACCCTTTAGGGTGTATAATTGCGCCCTTAGAAATTCTAAGGGAGATTTGATTATTTTATTTCATTAATTTTCTCTCATTATTTTTAGTGTTTCTTTAAATTCTTTTGTCTTTGTCGCTTCTTCTAGTAGGATTTTTATTTCTTCATCTGTTAGTTCTTCTACGTTTTCTATAAGGCTTTCTAAGATTGCTCCTCTTGTTATAAGCCTATGAGTTCTTTCTTTTCTTCTTTTTACTATGTCTTGTTTTAATATCTTTTTTTCTTGATTTTTTTCTTGCCTTAGTCTTTCTTCTGTATTGTCAATTTTATCTTTTATTTCTTTTGATTCTTGTCTTATTTGTTCTAATTTTTTCATACTAATATCCTTTCTTGTAATATAAAAAGACGATGAAGATATACTCTCCCCGTCTTTAGATTGTTCTCGAATTAAATATTAAATTTAAAATGAATGTTTATATTCTCCTTTAAAACAATTACTAAAAGCTCTGCTATTTATTATTCAATATATCTCCTGTTCCTCCACAAATTATAAGGTCAGGTCTATATATTTCAACTTGATTTTTTATAAATTCTCTATCATCTTTTGCAAACTTATCTATCTCAGAATCATTTGAGGTTGTCTTTCCAGGAGTCTTTTTTAAGTTTATAACAGAAATAGGAGCAAGATATTTTTTCCTATCATATTTATCTAAATCTTCGACCGTATCAAAATCTATATCGTCCCATTGCAATCCTGTGAATTGCATATTATATTTCCTAAATTAAATTGTGTGCCTCAATCATCTGTAAATTCAAATAAATCTTCTACGCTAACATCAAACACTTTTGCAATATCCATAGCTAATTTTAATGACGGATTATATTTTCCATTTTCAAGATGCACAATAGTTTCTCTTCTGGCATTTACCATTTCCGCAAGTTCAGATTGTTTATATTTTTTCTTTTCTCTATATTCCTTAACTTTTGTTATTAGTGCCACAATTACACCCCTTTAGAATCCATAATTATAAATATAATCGTACGAAGTATTGTAATTGTAATTACTGTTCCAATAATTAGCCATCCCATCAACGCTGTTGAAATTCCGTTTACATGACCTAAAATCCCTCCTAAATACGCTATAATAACCATTAACACGCAAAAAATTTTTAAGCATATTGAATCACATCTGTGTAGATTTTTTTCCGCAAATTCATCAAAGTATTCTTTCTTATACTTTTTTACTCTAAAATAATGCACTATCAGCATCAAAAATAGAATAAAACCCCAATAGCTTGAAAACTGTTGGTATTCTGGATGATAGTCGCTTCTGCTCCACAACCAATAATATCCCGCAATTAAGATTGCAATAATAATTTTTGTTGCAACAACTTCTCGTATAGATACTTTGTTTTTCATGTCAAATTCTCCTTACGTATAATTTCAAGTGATATATTTCTAACATGGTGTTATAAATATATCACACTAAAAACTTGATGTCAATACTTAAGTTATAAATATTTCACTTTTGTTTTTTATTGGTCTAACTCGTTCTGTTTTACCTGTGATAGTCGTTTTTCTTGTTCCTGTAACAGCTCTATGCAAGTCTTAACTTTTTCTGCTTGTTCAACTTCTTCTCATATCCCTAATATTTGATTGTAAAGGTTATTTTCTCTTTCTTCATAGTGGCAAGTTACGATTTCCATTGAGATATATTTAAGATCTTGCTTTCTCATAAGTATTCTTTCAGATATTTCTTAAAAATTTTAAATAAAATAAGTTATGCAGTATGCTCATTGTAAAAATCTTCCTGTTTATTTTTTTTAATTTTCGCTCATTATTTTTAGTGTTTCTTTAAATTCTTTTGTCTTTTTTGCTTTTTCTAGTAGGATTTTTATTTCTTCATCTGTTAATTCTTCTGCATTTTCTAAAGACTTTCTAGGATTGGTCTTCTTGTTATGAGTCTATGAGTTCTTTCTTTTCTTCTTTTTACTATATCTTGTTTTAATATCTTTTTTTCTTGATTTTTTTCTTGCCTTAGTCTTTCTTCTGTATTGTCAATATTATTTTTTTATTTCTTTTGACTCTTGTCTTAGTTGTTATAATTTTTTCATACTGATCTCCTTTTTTGAAATAAAAAAGACAATAGAGTTTTTAATTGCTATCGCCAGTGATTATCTAATATTTATTATTCTTTAAATTGATCCTATTATATAGTTTAGTAATTCTAATAATCCAATTATAAAAATGAAACTGGGATTCATTACAAACCCCAGTTTCATAATTAGCGTGTTCTTTAATATAACTTAGCCCCTGCTGGTATCTTGTCATCTACCATCAATAGGTTAAGTAGTTCTTTTCCATCATAGTCGCATACTGCTGATATTAGCATACCGCAAGATTCTATACCCATCATCTTTCTTGGTGGTAGGTTAGTTATTGCAACTAGTGTCTTGCCTACTAGTTCCTCTGCTGAATAATGCATCTTGATCCCAGATAAGATCACTCTCTCCTGGCCAGATCCGTCATTCAATGTGAACTTTAGTAGCTTGTTTGACTTTGGTACTTCTTCACACTTTAGAACCTTTACAACTCTAAAGTCTGACTTAGAGAATGTCTCAAAGTCTACATCTTCTTCAAATAAAGGCTCAACCTTTACCTTAGATAGGTCTATCTTTACTTCCTTCTTTTCAACTTCTTCGTCAGCTTCTGATGAACCATCTCTTAGAGGCTTCATTGTTGGGAATAACAATACGTCCCTAATTGTTGTAGAGTTTGTAAGAAGCATGATAACTCTGTCTATACCTATTCCTAGTCCACCTGTTGGAGGTAGTCCTACTTCTAGGGCGTTTAGGAAGTCTTCATCCATTTCACAAGCTTCATCGTCACCAAGTTCTCTCTTTCTAACCTGGTCTTCAAATCTACCCCTCTGGTCGATTGGGTCATTTAATTCTGAGAATGCATTGGCAAGCTCCCACCTATTGGCAAATGCTTCAAACCTATCTGTTCTTCTAGGATCTTCAACATTTCTCTTCGCAAGAGGAGATACCTCAACTGGATGATGAGTTATGAAAGTTGGCTGGATTAGCTGGTCTTCACCGAACTCCTCAAAGAAGGCATTGATTACCTCACCCCTTCTCATTCCTGGAGTGATTTCTATACCCTTTTCTCTAGCTATGGCTAGGGCTTCTTCGTCTGTATTTATTTCAGAGAAGTCTACACCTGCATATTCCTTTACGCATTCTTCCATAGTCATTCTCTTCCATGGAGGAGTAAAGTCTATCTCTGTTCCCTGGTAGTCTATCTTCATGCTGCCTGTAGCAACTTCAGCCATGTGAGATATAACATTTTCAGTTATTTCCATCATGTCCTTGTAGTCTGCATAGGCCTGGTATAGTTCTATTGCTGTATATTCTGGGTTATGCTTCATGTCCATACCTTCGTTTCTGAACATCCTACCCATTTCATATACCTTGTCAAATCCACCAACGATTAGTCTTTTTAGGTATAACTCATTGGCAATTCTTAGGTACATAGGTATATCTAGTGTATTGTGGTGGGTGATAAATGGTCTAGCATTTGCTCCACCAGCAATTGTATTTAGTATTGGTGTTTCTACTTCTAAGAATCCTCTATCGTCAAGGTAGCTTCTAAGAGCCTTAAGGGCCTTAGTCCTTGTAAGGAAGGCTTCCTTTACTTCTGGATTTACTATAAGGTCAACATATCTCTGTCTGTATCTTAGGTCAACGTCCTTTAGACCGTGGTACTTTTCTGGTAGTACCTGTAGTGATTTAGATAGTAGGACTAACTTTTCAACGTGTACTGACACTTCTTCAGTCTTAGTCTTGAATACAAAACCTTCTATACCTACTATATCACCTAGGTCATATGTCTTAAATAGCTTATATTCATCAACACCTATATCGTCTCTCTTTACATAGGCCTGGATTCTTCCGTTCTGGTCCTGTAGGTGCATAAATGATGCCTTACCCATGACTCTCTTAGACATTATACGTCCAGCTAGGCTCACTCTCTGACCTTCTAGGCTATCGTAGTTTGCTATTACCTCATCTGAATGATGACTTACTTCATACTTACTGATCTTGAAAGGGTCTCTTCCCATTTCCTGAAGATCTTTTAATTTATCTCTTCTTACCTGAAGAACTTCACTTAAATTTTCTATCTGACTTTCTGGCTTGTTGTTTTCCATTACGTCCTCCTTAGTGTGATTATCTCTTTATATCTAGTACCTTTAACTTTATGATTCCATCTGGTACATTTACTTCTACGACATCCCCTATCTTGCTGCCAAGTAATGACTTACCAACTGGAGATTCATTAGATATTTTACCGTTATATGGGTCTGCTTCTGCACTACCAACGATTGAATATTCTACTTCTTCATCAAAATCTTCATCGTATATTCTAACTATTGAACCTATTGTGATAACATCTAGGTCAACACTGCTCTCATCTATTATAACGGCCTTTCTTACCATGTTTTCTAACTTGATAATTCTCTCTTCAAGAGCAGCCTGCTCTTTCTTAGCTTCATCATACTCTGCATTTTCAGATAAGTCACCAAATGATATTGCTACCTTTAGTCTTTCAGCTACTTCTTTTCTTCTAGTCGTTTTTAGTAGCTCTAGTTCTTCTTCAAGTTTGTCAAACCCTTCCTGTGTAAGGATTATCTCTTTGCTAGTATTTTCTTCCATTACGCTCCTCCAATTTATAGCCCTGTCATTTACATAATCATCTATGATCAACAAGGCATTTTTGTCTATCCTGATCTAGGTATGTTTGTAACCTATTTCATAATCTCTATAAGGTTTATAAATTGTGTGTAATTTTGACACAATTTAACATATATCCGATATATTATATTCTAAAAAGCGCTAAATGTCAAGGTTTTCTAGTCATTTAGGAGCATATTAAGTGTATCTACTACCTCTTGGGCCGACTCCATCTTATTTATCATATCCCTGAACCTAGCCGAATTTTTCATTCCCTTTAGGTACCATCCGATGTGCTTTCTCATCTCTCTTACAGCTACATACTCTCCATGCTCCTTGACAGCAAGTCCCATATGCTTGATGGCTATATTTATCTTGTCTTCCTTTGTTGGACCTGGAAGTATCTCACCTGTCTTTAAGTAATGGTCTATCCTCTTGAAAATCCAAGGATTTCCCTGGGCCCCCCTACCAATCATAACGGCATCACAATTGGTCATCTCTCTTATTTTTACAACATCTTCAACAGACACTATATCTCCATTTCCTATAACTGGAATAGATACGGCATTTTTCACCTGACCTATAATATCCCAATCAGCCTTGCCAGAGTAGAATTGCTCTCTTGTCCTGCCATGAACTGCTATGGCATCTATACCACAGTCCTCTGCTATCTTGGCAATCTCTACAGCATTTACAGAATCATCATCCCAACCCTTTCTAATCTTCAGGGTAACTGGCTTATTTGAGTTTTTTACTACATTAGTAAGGACATCGGCTGCCAACTTGGGATTTTTCATAAGGGCTGACCCGTCACCGTTTTTTATGACCTTGGGAGCTGGACAACCCATATTTATATCCAAAATCTCATTTGGATAGTCATTTAAAATTTTCGCAGCACGACCCATATATTCAGGCTCACTACCGAATATCTGCACGGCTACAGGATGTTCTTCATCCAATATATTCAACATCTTCTTAGTGTTTTGGTCATCATAACACAAGGCCTTGGCATTTATCATCTCAGTATATAGTAGACCACATCCAAGCTCCTTACAAATCAACCTAAAAGGTAGGTCAGTTACACCTGCCATGGGTGCCAAAAACACTTCATTCTTTACTTCAAAATCTTTAAACTTCATCTATTACCCCTATGCTTTATTTTTTTCGTATATTAGTCTCAAGCCTTCAAGGGTAAGGTCTCCATCAACATAATCCATGACATCAGTCTGAGTTGCTATCATATTAGCAAGACCACCTGTACCTATTACTAGCACCTCGTCATCTCCAAGCTCTTCCTTCATAAGTTCTACAATCTTCTCACACTGGCCTGCATAGCCATAGACTAGACCAGCCTGGATTGAAGAAATAGTATCCTTGCATATTATGCACTCTGGCTTGACTATCTCGACTCTAGGTAGCTTAGATGCCTTCTGGAATAGGGCCTCACTTGAAATCTTGATACCAGGAGCTATTACACCACCCAGATATTCACCCTTGCCAGATATAGCACAGTAAGTTGTAGCCGTACCAAAGTCTATTATTATAAGTGGCTTTTTATACTTAGCAATTGCAGCAACTGCATTTACAATCCTGTCTGCACCAACCATCTTAGGGTCATCATACTTTATATTTAGGCCTGTCTTAATGCCAGGGCCAACAACCAATGGGCTTATCCCACAATACTTCATGCAGAAGTTCTCTAGAGAATGCATTACGGCTGGAACTACAGACGATATTATAATAGAATCTACCAAAGTCATATCGACCTTACTTGAATCAAAAAGATTCTTTATCAATACTCCATATTCATCTGAAGTCTTATTTGGATCAGTATTTATTCTCCAATCGCTTATTAGCTTACTTCCATCGTATACGCCTAATACCATATTGGTATTTCCAACGTCAAATACTAGTAACATACTTTCTTAACCTTTCCTAATATACTAAATATTATCTTATTTATTATTACCCAATTAGTACTGGGTTATATCCCGTTAGATATACGTCTTTTCATCAACGTTACCATTATAACACCTATATCAAGCTTTGTACAAGATAAGTGGATTATATTTTGAAATGTATTTTACCCTATGGTAAAATATACTTAATTAACTAGTCGTTACGACTTAAAATCTCTATAAAAACACATTGGACAAGGTCCGATAAGTCTATGAGGAGGACTAAAATGAAGTCTACAAAAGAAAAAATAATAAATATACTAATCGACAATAAAGATAAATATATATCCGGAGAATCAATATCTGAAAAACTAGAAGTATCCAGGGCTTCCGTTTGGAAACACATCAAAAACCTAGAGAAAGAGGGCTACCAGATAGAATCAAAAACTTCCCAGGGCTATAAGCTAATCGGTCGAACAGATACAGCAAACCCAAGCTATGAAATAAGCCATAGATTAAAGACATCATTCATGGGACAAAGAGTTGACTACTTCAAAACTATCGACTCTACAAATATACAAGCTAATAAAATTGCCTCCCAGTCACCTGAAGGAACTGTAGTTCTAGCAGATGAACAGACCAAAGGAAAAGGTCGCATCGGGCGTACATGGGTATCCGAACAAAATAAGGGTCTGTACTTCTCTACCATATTAAAACCAGACATAGCCCTAATGCAAGCTCCATTTATTACGCAACTAGTAGCTGCCAGCCTTACGAAGACTTTCTTGGACCTAGGCATAGAAATATCAATCAAATGGCCGAATGACTTGATATATAAGGGTAAAAAAGTTGCAGGTATCCTAACAGAGATGTCTGCAGAAATAGACCATATATCTTATATAATTGTAGGTATAGGGATAAACTTGTACAAAAAGGATTTTGAAGATGAAATCAAGGACAAGGCAACATCATTTGCCAACGAAGGAATAGAAATCGACAGGATTGAATTTTTGAGAAAGTTCTTTCCTAATTTTGAGGACCTGTATGAGAAGTTTAAGGCAGGAGACAAAAGAGAGTGTCTAGATATACTTAGGAGTAGGTCGGCTGTCTTAGGAAGGGAAGTCTACAAGATAAAAGAGGGAGAAAGGGTCAAGGTTTTTGCTAGGGATATTGATGATATGGGGAACTTGATTGTTGAGCATGAATCAGGTCAGGTTGAAACTGTATTTACTGGTGAGATATCTATTAGAGGACTTGATTCTTATATTTAAATTAAGAGAGGGTTGGTTACCTTGTCTTGTAATCTGTACGAAGAACCAAAAACATCATATTGCTCGCTTCACTGAAAGCTGTGCATTGATGTTTTGACGTTTCTTCTCAATGATTACATATCCAAGGCAACCAACCCTCTTTTTTTATACAAGATAATCAAGTTCTAATAGATATTCTGCCACTTAGCAGACTTTCAAAGCAGCCTCTCATGATTAGTTTTTATTTTACAGACTAATTGTACCATGCTGTGATTCATATTTCAAAACAAAATACACTTGATAAATAAGCTATCCCTCGACTACTCCATCTCTTATATATACTACCCTGTCTGCAATCTTCGCAACTTCCTCATCATGGGTTATCATAATAACAGTCTGACCCTCTTCATCCACTATTTTTCTAATCAACCTAAGTATCTCCATTCCTGTATCTGAGTCTAGGTTGCCAGTAGGTTCATCCGCAAGCAATAGCATTGGCCTTGTAACCATAGCCCTCGCTATAGCCACCCTCTGTTGTTCTCCACCCGATAGCTGGTCGGGAAACTTGTTCCCCTTATCCCCAATACCTAGCTTACTAATTATTGACTCAATATAGTCCAAGTCAGGTTTTTTATGGTCTAGTCTTATCGGAAATTCAATATTTTCTCTGGCACTCAATATTCTGACTAAGTTATAGTTCTGAAATACTATACCTACGTCCCTTCTCCTGTATCTAGCAAGTGAAGATTTAGATTTTGAGCATATATCAATCCCGTTTATAAATATCCTTCCTGACGTCGGCTGGTCCAGTCCACCTACCATATTCAATAGAGTAGTCTTTCCTGATCCAGATGGTCCCATTATAGCCACAAATTCCCCCTTGTCTATATTAAGGTCTACTCCATTCAGGGCCATGTGCCTGTTGTCTCCTGTTCCGTATACTTTTCCTAAATTTTTTATCTCTATATATGACATACCTTATCTCCTATTCCAAATCACCAATTGCTTCTCTTATATCGCTAGCGAGTATCTTTTTAGCTGGCATATATATACTAGACATACATACACCTAGACTGACTGCAAATATAGACAAGAATACAAGCGGATTTATATCCATACTAAGACCGATTATCCTAGATACCGACTCCATCTCTCTAATATACACAAATTGTCTCACCATACTTATGGTCAATGACAATATGGTTGAAAATACTGCATATACCAAGGCTTCACCAATCAGCATGGTCCTGATGTCGCTTTCAGTCATACCCAGTGACATCATCAGGCCTATATCTTTTTTCTTTGACATCAACTTGTATGTAAGTAGGTTTATCATACAGGCTACTGCCACCAAAACAAAGGCATAATACTTTATATTTTCTGTACTTAGGTATGAAACCTCTGCCATAGAATTTTCAAGCCTCTCCTTTGACATATTGGACAAAAGATATTCAGGGTATCCTTTTAGTTTTTCTAGCATACTCTTTTCAATAAAATTTTGATCCTTTATATCCCTAATGTATATCTCACCCACAGAATATCCCATATCCTTGTCTATATCAACCATATGCTCATGGGGTATTATTACATTTACCGAAGAATCTTGCCCAGAACCAGAAGTTACTGGTAGATAGTCTACTATAGCCACTATCTTGTAGGACTTTTTTATTGTAGGTGTTCTACCCTTTAGTTGCCAAAAATCACCTATCTCCTTGTCGCTTAAACTAGTGTTTTTGAGTTTATTTGCTATATTTACCTCTATCCTATCGCCTAGTTTATAGTTTAGGATCTTGTTTCTAGGGTCTTTTCCCCTATTAATATCAATATAATTTACAGGATAATATAGGATACACTCATCCTTGGATATATTATTTTTATCTATACTTGTCTTTTTCCCCTCGTATATATGGTCTTTTAAGGCTTCTAAGGCTTGGTCATTATATCCTAATACTATATTTTTGATTGTGTACCCTTTGCCATTTTCCTTGTAAAGACCATCTAAAACCTTACTCATATATGGAGATTTATTTTTTTCATCAAAGTAGTCCTTCCTATTCATCATGGATTTTTCAATATCAAAATAAGAAAATTTAAAGCTAGCCCACATATTTCTATCTATACAGGACTTGCCGTCAGACATCTTTATTTCCCCTATTTCGTCCGCAGTAGATTTAGGTATATATGATGTCAAATCTAATATATTGTTTTTTCTTATAGTAAAATCTGCCTTGGTAAAATCATCTGTCATCTCCATCACTTTCTCATTTTCCCTTGAATAATAAGACCTCATAAGTATTTCAGATATAGGTAGTGATACTGATAATATAACGACTAGGGTTAAAATATAATCTGCCCTTAGGTACTTCAAGAATATAAATATTCCAACATCAAATTTATCACATATGTAGTTCCATAACCTACTCGATCTGTAACTAATCTTCATCCTGTTTCTAGACCTTATCATATCTATTGGACTACCCTTGACTGCAAGCCAGTACACCACTAGTCCTATGACTAACACTGAAGCCATAACAGAGATTAGACCTATCAAAATTATCTTAGGCTCAATAACTAAACCGCTATAAGATACCATATTGGCCTGGACCTCAGAATAGAAGTTCTCTCCCCTAGCTATTATATAGTTGGAGAGCACTATCGAACTAGGAAAGGCTGCTAGTCCACCCACAAACATCAATAAATATAACTCACCTATTATAAGTTTAAAAATATCAAAGAATCCCATCCCAATTGCCTTAAATATACCCATATCCTCTAGCCTAGTCCTAACAGATATAAGATATGTAGATGCTATTATAACAGAAGTAAATAAGACAGACATAAAGATTATCTTGAATACTTCTAAGCCTGTGCTGCCATCATTTTCATAGGCCTCAATAAGCATATCATTTATAGAATAGTCTCCCTCCTTGACTAAGTTTTTGTCTTTTAGATCCTTTATAATTTTTTTTGATGCACTCCTAATATTCCCCTTGTCCTTGAGTATAATGTTTACTAAATTATACTTATCTAGCTGATTTTTCCTATTTAAAGTAAAAAATTGGAACATAAGTTTAGACTTCTCTTTGGCATTGTCCTCTAGTACACCCACTATTTTATAGGATACCTTACCCTTGGATATGTATGACTCAAACTCAAAATTGTCACCTATATCCTTACCTATATTTTTGAGTATCCAATCCTGAACCATAACTTCATTGTGATTATTGGGGTAACGTCCTCTCAAGACCTTATATTGTGACTTGTCTTTCCCAATGACATTTATCATATATTTAGAACTTGCCTTAGATGCATCAACCAGGTTCTCAATATGGATTTTGTCAACATCAGGACTCTTTTTTATACTTGCTAAGGCTTTTTCATTCAAATTATGAAACTTCAAATGGTATATTGAGTCCTCTTTTAAAAAATTCAATTCTACTAAGTTGCCCGTGTGTTTTAGGATGCCATTGGTCCAAATAATCAAGAAACTCATAAAAAAACAAATTCCTATTACAATCGACCTTTTGTAACATTTTTTTATATAACGAACTATCAAAGATAACATACTAACCTCCTTCAAAGACCTATATAAGTTTTATCTATGTTAATTATATATTTGACCCAAAATATTTTCAAACATCCAATTTGAACAAATAATACGTCAAAATACCTATTCGCTGCAATTTAATGTATCTAATACCTATCTATCTGCAAAAATCCAGCAAATAAAGAACCTTGCTATTAAATTTTCATTCATATATAATTATAGTAGTATCAGATAACTGGAGGTTGGGGACATGGGTGAAAATTACAATCAAATTATAAATGCTATCCTAATTTCACTGACTATTATAAGCATCAGCTATTCATTATTTGCTTGGCTGAAGACCAAGAGCCTAAAAAATGAAATAAAGGTCATGAATGAAGACCTACATAAGACCGAGCTAGTCCTAGACAACCTCAATAAAAGGGTTGATAGCCTCAGAATAACTAACCACGAAAACAGAAAAAATATCAGACTGATAAAAGAATTGGCTGACCAAAATAAGTGCAGTGATATAGTTGAATTTATAAATGATAACCTTTCAAATTCACATTGTAATGAACTATCTGATACGCATAATAAATTATTTTTACAAAACATAGCACATTTAGACAGTATATCAAATTTTGAAAACTCAAGTTCTGACAAAATACTAGATTACAATAACTTGAACTCATTCAAGGAAACATATAAGACCGATTCCTCAAAAGTATTAATAATAGCAAATTCGGTGATGGAAACCTGCTCAAGAAACAATATAGATTATAAATACTATATCGGCGATCCAAATATGGTCATAGGGGTAAGCTTCTCCGACCTAAATTCAATCATAGGCAATATACTAGAAAACTCAATAAGAGCACTTAAAAACAAGGAGATTGCTGGTGAAAATAGACGTATAGATAAGAGTAGCAGTTCTAATATAGATACTAGTTCTAGTAAAAATAATACAAGATATATAAGAATGAATATATACGATGACACTCTAGCCTACTTTATAGAAATCACAAACAACGGACCACAAATAGAAAATATAGATGCCATCTTCAAAAAAGGCCATACAGATTCTAAAAATCCTGATAGGGGGCTAGGCCTATATATCTGTAAAAGTCTTATTGAAAAATACAAGGGACACATCTATGTAGAGTCCAATAAAATAAATACAAAATTCACGATTATAATACCAAAAGATTTTTAGGTAATATAGCTTTAAATGGCCTATATATTTATAGGACTTATATCTCTAAAAACTCTAGGTATTTAATACAGTTATTTATATGGGGAGAACAAATGATATTATTAGTGTGTGATGACAACAAGAAAGAACTAGAAAAAATAAAAAATATAGTCAATGAAATCAACTACATAGATCATATATACGCCTGTAAAAATGGTCAGGAGATGATTGATATAGCTAAAAACAATCCTGTTGACCTCATAATCACAGATATTGATATGCCAAGTGTAAATGGCATTGATGCTGTCGGCAAGATTAAAGAAAACTACAGACAAAATGTGAGAGTTATCTTTATGACAGGATTCCCTGAGTATTCAATCAAAAGTCACGACTATAGACCTGTTGATTTTATAGTAAAACCCATCGATACAAACCGCCTTTTAGAGTCTATATCCATAGCCTATGATATGATTGAATCTTATAGACTTTCAAACCAGGCAAGGGTATGTGACACTATTTTCATATATAAGTTCAGAAAATCTACCCATATGATAGACTACGATAATATACTGTTTTTCGAAAAAAATGGGCGTAACATAAATATAATTTTGGATGATGATAGCAGCCTTTCCTACTATGAAGACTTCACAAAACTTCAGGAAAGACTGCCTCTACTTTTTTTTAAATCATCATCTAAACATATAATAAACCTAAAAAAAGTATATAAGATATCTCCACTTAGCAGGACAACTATGAACATTTCCTTTAAGAATAGTAATCTAAAAGCCGTGCTCAATAAATCTGTAGAGGGAGATTTTCTGTATAGGTACCATAGGGCCAAGTATTAAGATTATCTAGCCAATCCTTTATTTACATATGCTTGAACTGAATCACATACATACTGGGCAGTACCTTCACCAAACTTGTCTATATTTTTCTTAAATTCATCATCATAGACATAACCATATGCAATTTGAGAGAATACTTCCAGACTGCAATTAAAGGCAACATCCCTGATATGCTGGTGTAGTCTCCTAGCCAGCTCTATATTTTTATCTTCTTCTACTGGTATATCCTTTGATAGGTTGTCGGCAAAAGAGAAGAATATCTCGTTGAAAACATCCACGACTTGATTTTCAATACCCTTTTGCTTTTCATAGGCTTCCTCTACGACACTACCATACTTTTCAACCGCCTGGTCCTTATACTTTAAATTATCCTCATAAGTAAATCCCTTAAACTTGTCTTCTACTTCCATATCTAAGCCTCCCTTTCTTGATTTGATAGTTTTTTCTAGAGTGGATATTAGGGTTAGGAGCCTATTTTTTTCCTCGTTCATTAGCTTTAATTGATTTTCTAAGTGTCCTAGGATCTCACAATCATCTTTATGAATTAAATTTTTAATATCATTCAAACTAAAGCCCAAATACTTGTAATATAGTATCGTCTGTAACAAAGACATATCATCTTCCGAATAATACCTATATCCATTATCCTTTTTCTTTGGACTAAGAAGTCCAATCTTGTCATAGTGCTGTAAAGTGCGCACCGATACACCACTAATTTCACTCGCCTTTTTAATCAAATACAAAAGACCACCTCCTAACAAGTTTAAGTATAAACTATTACCTTAGGTGATGGTCAATAATAAAATATTAATTTTTTTATACTTTTTATAAAACCTAAATAGTAGGAATAAAACCACTATGGGCAAAATAAAATCAAGCTATTAAAAATAGTAAAAACAATCTCTAAATTAAAGCTATTTCCCATTTCAACAAGCTCCTGAGAATATAATTTAATCAAAGTAAAAAATATCTTCAAATTTCTTTTCTAAAGCTATAGCAAGTATAAGAGCCAATTTGGCAGTGGGATTAAACTGGCCAGTTTCTATGGATGATATAGTATTTCGAGATACACCAACCATATTGGCAAGATCTGTTTGAGATAGACCAAGCTCTTTTCTTATATCCTTTAACCTGTTTTTTAACTGCAAATTATATTTCATATCTACACCTACAAACTAGTCACATAAAGGTATAACATGCAAATTAAAAATCCCACACAGAATATGCCTCCAAATAAGCTTAACTTGCTGCGCCCATACCAATAACTTGCACAAACTGTACCCGTATTTCCTGCAAATAATATGGCAAATATAGAATAATCAACTCTCTTATCCGATAACATATTAACAATTAGTACAAGGGCTATAATAGCCATCATAAATTTAAAGCCCCATTTATAGCCCTTTTCTTCAATATAGATCTTACCTTCATCTTCTTCCGCTCTCCTGACCCTTTTCAATAATTCATCCCTATCCATTAGATACCTCCTTATAAAATAACAAGTATACTTGGCATTATTATATATTTTACCAAGTACACTTGTCAATAATAAAGATTAAAAAAGAAGGTGTATTAGAACACCTTCCACAACTCACATATCTAGTCTTTAATTTGAAATTATAAACCATAAAATCATCTGCCGAGTATAATTTAAATCCAATTATTTCTTATAACACATTCCTATAATCATTCCTAGTACCATACCAATCGACATTCCTATTGCTAAATTATTTTCACCTAATGTAACTCCAGCTGCTGTCCCCAAACACATACCAATACTCATTCCTTCAGACATATAATTGTCTTCTTTTTGATTTTTATCATCACTCTTTGATTTTTTCTTTGTAAAATTAATAGTAAATACTGCCACAAGACTTACTAATATAAAAGGTAGTACAATTTTTATAATTTCCACTCCACAAATCCTCACAATCATGTTCATTGACTCTAGCACTAAACCTGTAAATGGAATAGTAAATAACAATACCATTACCAGCAGATATGCCAATTTTGTTCTCAAATTCATTTTCTCAATCTTATTTGCGATACTACTCATAATATCACCTACTTTATAAATTTCCTAAAAATAAAAGTTCCCATCCATAATCCTATTATATACTATATACCTGATCATAGGAACCCTTGTTAGACTTACAACTAGCCAAGTATCGAAGCTATAAATACAAAAATGGTATATACCTATCTACTAACAAATTACAAAAAGAGTGCTTTACAAGGTCTAAGCAAGATTCGTGAAGAATTTCTAATATATCGATTTGAGATGGAGCGACCGAAAGCGACCCGGACCGCCTTGGCGGGCATTGAGCTTTCAGCGACTCGAAAATCCGATATATTTAATTCTTACACGACTTGCTAGACAAGGCAAGCACTCTTTTTAATTTCAACAATAGGTATATACCATTTTGTTAATATTTATCCTTCAATACCAGGCTCGTCCTGAGTCTCAACAAGAGCTTCATCATTGCTTTCAAGCGGCAATCTCATTTCGAATGCCTCCTCAAACTGCTTTCCATCCAATGTCTCGTACTCCATCAGTGCCTTGGCTATATAGTCCAACCTATCCTGGTTGTCCCTCAATATATTTCTTGTCTTTTCATAGGCATCTGTCACTATAGTTCTTACCTCTTCATCAATAGCAGCTGCTATTTCTTCTGAGTATTCCTTAGTGTGACCTATGCTATTTCCTATAAATACTTCATCACTTGATTCAAAAGTTCTAGGTCCAAGCTTTTCACTCATACCATACCTAGTTATCATACCCTTAGCAATGGCTGTAACCCTGTCTAGGTCATTTGAAGCACCTGTAGATATATCGTCTAGGTTTAGTTCTTCTGCAACCCTACCAGCTAGTAAGACTATCAGTTCCTGCATCATTTCGCCCTTTGTAGTATAGTACTTGTCTTCTGTAGGTAGCTGCATAGTAAATCCACCTGCCATACCCCTTGGTATTATAGTTACCTGATGAACTGGGTCCATTAGGTCTAGTACATGAGCACACACTGCATGACCACCCTCGTGGTATGATGTAAGAAGTCTTTCCTTGTAACTGATAACCCTTGATTTCTTGGCTACACCAACTACAACCTTTGTGATTGACTCTTCTATCACAGCCTGTGATATCTTGTTCTCTTTTCTTCTAGCAGCTAGGATAGCAGCCTCATTCATGATATTTTCAATATCTGCTGGTGTGAATCCTGGTGTAGACTTGGCAAGTACCTTTAGGTCTACATCTTCTGCTAGAGGTTTTTTCTTTGAGTGAACGCCAAATATGGCCTCTCTGCCCTTTACATCAGGCTTGCCAACTACTACCTGCCTGTCAAAACGACCTGGTCTAAGTAGGGCTGGGTCTAGGATATCTGGTCTATTAGTAGCTGCCATGATGATTATGCCCTGATTGACACCAAATCCATCCATCTCAACCAATAGCTGGTTAAGTGTCTGTTCTCTTTCGTCATGTCCACCACCAAGACCTGCACCTCTTTTTCTACCAACAGCATCTATTTCGTCTATAAATATGATAGCTGGGGCATCCTTTTTGGCCTGTTCAAATAGGTCTCTAACTCTTGAAGCACCTACACCGACAAACATCTCAACAAAGTCTGAACCAGATATAGAGAAGAATGGAACTCCTGCCTCACCTGCTACAGCCCTTGATAGGTAGGTCTTACCTGTACCTGGAGGTCCCACCATCAATATTCCCTTTGGTATTCTGGCCCCTAGGTCTAGGTACCTCTTTGGATTTTTCAAAAAGTCTACTATCTCCTGAAGTTCTTCCTTTTCTTCATTTAACCCTGCAACGTCATCGAATACAACCTTGTCATTTTCATCCGGCTTATGGACCTTGGCCTTAGACTTGGAGAAATTGGCCATCTTGCCACCTCCACCACCGGTCTGGTTCATAATCATAAAGAAGGCAAATACTGTAAAGCCCAACAAAAGTAGGCTTGGCAACATCTCCAATATCCATGGTGTCTCTGGCTTTGGCTCTGCATCCACCTTTAACTGGTTCTTCTCTATGCCCTTTAATATTTCATTTGATAGGGTGTCTCCCCTCAATTCACTAGGTATATAAGACTTGAACTTTGTCTTTCCATCCTTTAATACACCCTCTATGCTAGTTCCTTCAACTATGTGAACTGAACTCACCTTGCCATCCTTGATTTCCCTATATATCTTAGAGAACTCCATCTCCTTGGTCTCTCCAGACTTGGCTCCTGTGTAGTTTATTATAACTACTATCATGACCAAGATCACTAGGTAAACACTGGCACCTCTTAGTGTCTTTTTCAATAATTTTCCCTCCTTAAGGTAATTTATATTTTATCTTCCAACCTAAATTCTAGTATTCTCTTTGTATCTTCATCGACCTTATAATCGACGCTGACCCTATGGCCACATACTGCCACCACAGTGTTCCCATCCAAGAGAATCGGTACATAAGATCTTTTCTCCTTAGGCAGTTTCATACTTATAAAAAGGTCCTTTATTTTCTTACTTCCACCTACCAACCTTATTTTATCACCTTGGCGTCTATTTCTCAATCTAAGTTTGCCCTTTAATTTATCAATATCTATATACTGTATCCCATCTTTTATCTTGTCCTTGTCAAACTCGTCTATGGTAATAGTCCTTGTCTTAAATACCTTGCCTATCTCTCTTACAAAGACCTCTTCCTCACTAGCTACTTCATAGTCATATCTGGCCTCTTCGTAGACAAGGGCTTCCTTGGTAAACAATAAATAGTCTTTTTTCCTGTAGACAATCAGTCCCCTAGGAAGGTCTATCTGCTTGTCTATCTTAGAGTCATCTAGCAGTCCCAGCACATCATCAAAGTGTTTCTTGTCAAATGACTTCACGCTTGAAAGTATGTCCTGTATCGCCAAAATCACCATCCTAGACCTTATGGCCTCGTGTTGGTCTCTTACTTGGTCTGTAAAGAGATATACTCCATTTGTATATTTTTTGCTGGACATCTTGTAGGCTGCCTGAGCCTGGGAGTCTATATAGTCATTGTCCATCCTCATACCCCTAGACATTCTTACTAGGGTCTCTATTATATTTTCATTGAATTCATCCCTCATATATGGGATTATATTCAACCTTATCTTATTTCTTGAATATATGGCCTCTAGGTTGGTTGAGTCTATCCTAGGTGTAAGAGAATGGTCTTTGCAATAGCTTTCTATGTCAGACCTATCTAGGTCTAGTATAGGTCTTATTACTCCATCTGACCTAACATAGTCCATACCACTGAGTCCCTTTATTCCAGTCCCTCTCATAATCCTCATAATGACAGTCTCTGCCTGATCATTTTTGTTGTGACCAACTGCTATCTTATTGGCTCCTATCCTATCCTTGACCTCCTTAAAGATCATATACCTTAGGTTTCTGGCCCCATCTTCAAGTCCTAGACCATTTTCACTGCAGTATTTGGGTACATCTATGGACCTAATAAAGCAGGCTATACCTAGCTTGTGGCATAGCTTTGAAACATATAGGGCATCTAGGTGGGCATCCAGTCCTCTAATCTGATGGTTTAAGTGGACAGCGTAGACCCTTATATTCATTTTTAGGGATAACCTGTGTAAAACATGGAGTAGGCAGACAGAGTCCGGCCCTCCTGATAGGCCTACTATTATCCTGTCGCCTTCCTCAATCATATTATTTTTGGTAATTGTATCTAATACGGTATCATATACCATCTTAATCCTCCGTCAAAATACTTATATCTATCCTGTTGTTGGCCTTCATAAGATCTGTAACTTCCATCTTGTAGTCAAGACCCATCTTTATTTGTCTATCATCTATCTTCTTTGATAGCTTGTATGTATACAGGCGCATATCGAATACTCCATATGGTGTCCTGTAGGGAGTCCTCTGCTCAAACCCCTCTTTAAATATCATCTTTGTATTGACCTGTCCAAACTTGATTATGGTAACTATATCTCCAGATATTTTGATAGTAGTCTTTGAGATCTTGACCTTGTCAAATTCATCGAAAGAAACGAATATATCTCCGTTTTTATCAACCCTCTCGCCCCTATAAAATGCCTCTATGGTCTGTAGTTGACCATCTTCAAGAACTTGGTTTGTCTTTATTTTCAACTTTACCTTCATAACATATCTCCTAGAACCTGTGTATCTCTACCTTCTCTAGGTCTGTAATCTCTTTTTTCATAAACTCACTAGCTACCTTAGAGAACTGCTCATTGATATCAGATACATAATACTTGCATACCCCTTCATCAGCCTTATCATTTAAAAGATTTGCCTGATTTAAGATTTCTTTGAGTTCAAGGGCTGTTTCCTTGGCTGGATTTATAAGTTTTATCTCCTGACCTACTGCCATACCTATAGTCCTCTTTAGGATTGGATAGTGGGTACATCCCAGCACTATGGAATCTACTCCCTTTTCTACCAATTCATCTAGATACATATGGGCTGCTGTCGAAGATATCTCTTCATTGGCCCAACCTTCCTCAACTAATGGAACAAATAGGGGACAAGCCTTGTCTATAACCCTGATGCTCTCATCCATTGATCTTATTGTGTTTACATAGGCCTTTGAATTTATTGTTCCCAAAGTTCCTATCACACCTACTACCTTGTTGTTAGTATACTCTACTGCGGACCTGGCCCCTGCCTCTATAACACCTATAATAGGCACATTATATTCAGCCTTGGCCTCTTCAAGTGCCCTTGCTGTAGCTGTATTACAAGCTATGACTATAGCCTTTACATCCTGTTGGATCAAAAAGTTTATAGCCTGGAATGTATACTTGATTATTGTTTCCTTTGACCTAGGTCCATATGGCACCCTAGCCGTATCTCCAAAATATACAGTATCTTCATTGGCTAGTCTTTTGTGGATTTCCCTTAGTACTGTAAGTCCACCAAGACCAGAATCAAAGACCCCTATTGGTCTATTATCCATAATTACACCGTTTCGTCTTGCATCAATTCTTCAATCATAAACTGCTCAGCCTTTTCTATATGTTCTTTGGCTAAGGACTCTGCAAGATCTGCCTTTCCTTTTTTAATAGCTTCTATCAGTCTATTGTGTTCCTCAACTATGTTTACAGCTGATGCATAGTCTGACATATATTTCAATCTGAACCTGTATACAGTCTCCCATATAGAGTTCATCATACTTATCAGTCTTGTGTTTCCTGATGCCTCAAATATGCAGTTATGGAATTCTTCATCCTTTCTCAACATATTTTCAACATCGTTAAGACAGACATATTCTTTGAGTTCTTGAGATATCTTCTCCAACTTGTCTATCATGTCCGGAGATATTCTTTCGGCTGCATAATATGAGCCTATGCCCTCAAGACCTATTCTAACCTCAAGTATGTCTATTAGTTCTTTCTTGCTTATGTTGGCTACATAGGCTCCCTTTCTAGGCAACATTATAACCAAACCTTCTAGTTCCAACTTCCTTATAGCTTCTCTTACAGGTGTTCTACTAACACCCAACTGTTCTGCAAGCTGGATTTCCATAAGCCTTTCTCCTGGCTTTAGAGTCCCCTCTATTATGGCAGAACGTATATTTTCAAATACCAAATCTCTCAATGGCTTGTAACTATCCATTGTCAACTTATTTATTCCCACAGATCTCAACCCCCTTATTGCTGATGCTCGTGACATAAGTCTGTACATATCCCTCTCTCAGGATAGATGCACATTTTTTAGCCTTGTTCTTATCTTTAAATATACCAAACACAGCAGGTCCACTGCCAGTCATCATAGATAGGTCAGCTCCCTTGCTCATCATTATCTTCTCAATATTTCTTACATCGTGACAAAATGACCTCGTCACTCCTTCTAGGACATTGGACATAGATCCTATGACCATATCTATATCATTATTGGCTAGACCCTTTTCAATAGACCTGTTGTCAGGTCTTCTCTCAGGTTCCCTATCCAAATACATAGCGTCATACATCTTGTAGACCCTCTTAGTCGATACAAAGTCCCTAGGTTTACATACAAGTAGGGAAAAGTCTTCTTTCAAGGTATCTAGAACCTTTAGGTCAGTCCCCCTACCATAGGCAAGGGCTGTACCCCCTCCAAAACAAAAGGCTATATCAGAACCCAATTCCTTTGATAGGTCCATTAAGTCTTCTTGAGATACTCCCAACTTGAATAACTCATTGATACCAACAAATACAGCAGCAGAATCTGCGCTACCACCAGCCATACCTGCTGCCATCGGTATATTTTTCTCTAGAAATACTTCTATACCGCCACCTATATTATAGGTGTCTTTCATTAACTTCCACGTCTTGTAAATAATGTTCCTCTTATCAGTAGGTACCTCAGAATTGGAGCACACCAACTTGAAAGAGGACTTTGTCTTTCTAATTATTATATAATCTGATAGGTCTATGGACTGCATGACCATTTCTACATCATGGTAGCCATCGTCAAGTATGCCCTTGATATCTATAGATAGGTTGATTTTTGACCTAGCTCTTAGCCTGATACTTTCCATGTGATCCTCCAATCTTTTTGTATACCTTACACAAAATTCTATTGAATATTATACCATAAAAATTACTAACATGTTATAAATAATGGACTATAAAGTTATAATAAAAAAACCACCCAAGCTTTTTAGGTGGTTTTATTATTATAATTGGTAATTATTTCTTTTCGTTAACAAGGCTTTGGACTTGCAAATACCTTTATTTTAACATTTTCTGTAAGTAGGTCTGAGTATGAATATGACACTCTCTCATAGTTGTCATCTCCACTACCAACCTTTATCACAAACACGCTTGGGTATACTGTTTCAAGTACACCTTGTTTAGTAACAATTTGTTTCCTACCTTTATTCGCCTTGAGCAAGACCTTCTTGCCCACATACTTTTCAAGAGTCTGTCTGATATTGTCTAATGTAGCTGTTGTTGCCAAAACATCACCTTCCTTCGTGTGTATACAATATTATAACAGAAAAAAGGCTATACGTCAACTATATATTTTACAATATCATACTTTATTTGTCAACTAAAAATATACTTTTAGAATTGATTTTTTATATTTTTTTATATACTTTTATTACTTACAAAATAAATTTTCTCCATTAGTAGAGATTACTTCCTTGTACCTAGTATAAAAATCTATGGCATCGTGGTTTGGATAGTACTCAGTACCCAAAACACCATCAGTAATTTTCCTCTCAAGTCCGTGTGCACCAGCAGTCATAACATCTATTACGCTTGGCTTTTTGCCACCCTTGTCCCATCCACCCTCTAACTGGTGGGCTGCAACTGCACCTCCCCATAGGAAGCCCTTTGGAAATATACTCATATTATAGCTCCTTTTCAACTAATAAATAATCACTTAAAAAACAAAGGAGAAAGAAGACACATAAACACAGTTCTTCTCTCCCCACTTAAATTTAAATATATCCACCATCAAATAAAAATACTGTAGTTATGGTTGCTAGTACCTAGACTACTTACCACAACATTTCTTGTATTTTTTTCCACTACCACATGGACACTGGTCATTTCTTCCAATTTTTTCTTCTTTTACGATAGTCTTAGCCTTGTTGTGGTCTCTCTGGATCTTCTTTCTTAAACCAGCATCAAGAATGTCGTCCCATCCCTTTAGGCTTGACAACCAATGAGCTTCAACTTCTACCATATTAAAGTACAACTTTTCCCAGTCTATCTTTATGTTTATCTGTGTATCTTCTTCAATCTTTTCAAGCTCCTGAGGCATTTCTATAGACTCATTGATACCGTCTAAGAATCCCATAAATGTCTGGCTGTTTGTATTGTACTTGGCTGCAAGTTCACTTACCTTACCAGCGATTATCTGTGTCTTGTTGTTTAATACTTCATTGTATATGCTAGTTTCATCTCTTAGGAATTCTTCCCAGAACTTTACTTCTGCCTGTTCATCAGCATGGTTTTCACTAGCTTTTCTCCACTGTTCAAATAACATATTTTAATCCTCCGTTTAATATCCAATAAATATTTTTCAACCATTATAATAACATATTTTATAACTTTTATCTAGAGAAAATCATCTTTAAGACCTCTATTGCCCTTTTCTGGTCTATAAAATATGGACTAGTAGCTATTGTAATAAAATCTGTGTTCTTTACATAACCTATTACACACTCCAACCTCTCGTCGAATCCTATATAGTCCATGTCCTCAGAAAAGAAGTCCAGGTCCAGGTCCAGTATATAGCCATCTGGTCTTTTGGCTGACATAGAATATGTTGAATCTATTATATACAAATCTTTAAATATGCCCCTTTCCATGGCTGGCTTTATAAAACTGCCAACGTTTAGGACCTCTGTAGTATACCTTGCAACATCGACTAGGTCCTCAAAATCCACCTCATAATTATCAGGCTCCCTGGTATCCTTGTGCTGGTCTATATGAACAAGGTCTATTCCCCTATCAAACTTTCCCTCCTTAAGACCCTTGGCCCAAAAGTAAAATGAATGGTTGTGGTTGTCAAATAGGTATACCTCTTTGTCACCGACTTCTTTACACTCTAGCTTGTATATCTTGTCTAGCCCCCTACATATTTTTTCCTCTCCCTCTTCTAATTCTATAAAAGAAGGATGTTGAGCTAGTTTAACTCCATCGAGGTCTGATACAATAATCTCTGGAACATATATTTTCTTATTTAGCCTAGCCTCATAAGAAAACTTGTTATTACCAACTGGTTTTTCTATCCAAAATCCTCCGTACATAAGCCCTCCTCATAAAATTATGGGGCCATCTAATGACAGCCCCATCAAATATACTAAAACATAGTCCAAGGATATTCCTTAGGAGGTCTAGACCTAAATACCATGGTCTCCTTGGTAGTAGGATGAACCAACTCAAGCCTAGTAGCCCAAAGAGCGATTTGTTGGCCCTTTTTAGCCACTTTCGAGTATCTCTGGTCACCATACAGGGCATACTTTCTAGAAGCGAACTGAACCCTTATCTGGTGGGGCCTTCCTGTATGTAAATCTATCTCTACAAGTGAATAATCCTTTTTATCTTCTGGAGATATACTAGAATCCAATAACCTATATGATAGTCTTGCTTCCTTGCCCCCATTAAAGGACTTATCCACACACCTAACCATGTTTTTATTGGTGTCCTTATATAAATAATCCACAAAGTCCCCAGCCTTTGGTGGATTTCCGTTTATTATTGCCTGGTAGGACTTTTTCATAGTCCTAGTCCTTACCTGGTCAGAAAGACGAGAAGCCGCCTTTGAAGTTCTAGCAAATACCATCACTCCACCAACTGGCCTATCTAACCTGTGGACCAAGCCCATAAATACAGCTCCTGGTTTGTTGTACTTTATTTTTACATATTCCTTACACATGCTCAGCATATCTACATCTTTTGTATTGTCAGATTGGGATAGGATATTTGGTATCTTTTCCACAACCAAAAGATGGTTGTCTTCGTATATTACCTTTAAATTTGTATCCATATCTATCTTTCTTCCCATCTACCAAATATACCACATGGTAGAACAGTTTTAGACTTTGAGCAAGCAAGACCTACTTCACCTGAGTAAATCTTTCCACCCTTTGCCTTTCTTCCTATAGTAGCACCTAGGACATTTTCTAGGACTATAGGTGAAAAACCTGTAGTGTATGAGTTAATCAGGAAGAATAATGGCCTATCTGATAGTATCTTCATGCACAAGTCTACAAATTCATACAGCTTGTCCTCTATCTTCCATACTTCTCCCTTAGGCCCCCTACCATATGAAGGTGGGTCCATTATTATAGCATCGTACTTGTTGCCACGTCTTACTTCTCTTTCAACGAATTTGAATACATCGTCTACTATAAATCTCACCTTCCTGTCCTTTAGACCTGACAGTTCTAGGTTCTCCTTGGCCCAATTCACCATTCCCTTGGCTGCATCTACATGGCATACCTCAGCACCTGCACTCGCACAAGCCACACTAGCTCCCCCAGTATAGGCAAATAGGTTTAGCACCTTTATAGGTCTTTTAGCAGATGATATCTTGTCCATCATCCAGTCCCAATTTGCCGCCTGCTCAGGAAATAGGCCTGTATGCTTAAATCCTGTTGGCTTTATCTTAAAAGTCAACTTTCCGTAATTTATAGTCCACATTTCTGGGTACTTGTTTATCACTTCCCAGCTTCCACCGCCCCTATTTGACCTGTGGTAGTGGCCATGTGGGTTCTTCCATAGACCTCTTTCATTGGCTATAGGCCATATAACCTGTGGATCTGGTCTCCTAAGGACATACTGACCCCATCTTTCTAACTTTTCTCCACCACCTAGGTCTATTAATTCATAATCTTTCCATTTATCTGCTAAAAGTAGCATCTATTACCTCCATATTACATATACACAAGGGCTTATTTAAATGATTTTACAAGCCCTCTACTCTCTATCTGTCTTACATATATCCAAGTGCCTCTTCCTTGGTCATCCAAAAGTGGATTCCATGGGATGAATCCAACCACCTATCCTCATTGTAGGAGTCAGCTACTACCACCTCTCCCAATCTGTAGACAAAGTCCGCGTCTACAAAGGATACTGCTTCAGTATAGTGACCACTTCCATCTAAGTTGGTGATTGCAAGGACCCTAGCCCTGTCACATCTACAAGCACTTGTGGTCGATGAACACCTCTTGGAGTCTTTCAAAATCAAGAGGGTAACCAACCTGTCATTGAAACACTTTTTATATCCAATAAAATAGCCATCTTCAGGACAATGCATCCTAAAATGCTTGGTTCTAGGACTGTCCTTGATACCGTCCAAAACTGCATCCAACAAAATAGCCCCTGTAAAGTCAGTCCCATCACAGTTTGAATTTGACAGATTACAAGTCCTAAAATCTGCACCCTTGAAGCTAGCCTCCACAAAAGATGCGCCCTCAAAGCTTGTATTTCTAGCCTTAATATTGTCTAAAATAGCACCATCAAATACAGCTCCATTAAAATTTACATTTTCAAACTCAGACCATGAAAGGTCAAGGTTTGAAAAATCAAGGCCGCTTAAATCTAGTGTGTGTTTACAAACTATGTTGAATTTCATACCTAATTTTCACCTTCATCCTCAACATTCCTGTACTCATTGTTAAATGTCTTAAGATTTGGGCTAACCTTTATTTCGTTGTCAACTATATCTAACTCAAGTAGTGATATGTAGTTGTTCACTAGTTTCTCTTCAGGCTTGATTGTAGATATAAATACTCCTGTACCAACAACCTCTGTGTTAAACTCCTTCATCAACTCTGTCATACCCTTGATAGTACCGCCGCCCCTCATAAAGTCATCTATAATAATAACCTTACTTCCTGGCTTTAGGGCCTTTGAAGGAAGTGACATTGTCTCTATCTTAGAAGAAGAACCTGTTACATATGTCATTGAAATTGTAGGTCCCTCAGATACCTTGGTATTTTTCCTTATGATAACTAGGGGTAGGTTCATTGCCTTGGCTGTCATCAGGGCCATAGGTATACCCTTTGTCTCCATAGTAACAACACAGTCTACCTCGCTGTAGTCTATATTTGATGCAAAAATTTCTCCTATCTTATATACCACATTAGGATCATATATAAGGTCTATTAAATATAGGAAGCCTCCTGATAGGATACGCCCCTCTTCCTTTATTCTTTCGCATAGACTTAGAAGGAAGTCCTCATTTTCTTCCTTTGATGTCTTTGGTATATACTTTACTCCGCCAGCTGCTCCTGAGATAGTTATAACTTTACCAAGTTGTAGCTTTTCAAACACGTTTTTTACCACTATCAGGTCTTCACTAATCGTAGACTTGGCAGCGTTAAATTGGTTTGTGAAGAAGCTCAGCGTAAAGATTTTATTAGGATTGTCAGATAATATCTTTACTATCGCCCCTATTCTTTCATTCCTCTTAAATTTGTTCATCTCAACCTCCATAGATTCTTTTATTAAATGTATGCTTATTATTTATCATTTGAACTTTATTTGGTTTTTTATGATATAATATATTATCATATTAAAGTTAGTAATTTCATATACTATACACTTATATGATGCTGAACATTTTAATATTATACCATATAAAACGTTCGATTAATATATTTTTTTATAAAATTGGGGGAGGACATCACTATGAATGTACATTTTATAGGAATTGGCGGTATAAATATGAGTGCCCTAGCAGAAATCTGTATCAATAAAGGCTATAAAGTCACTGGTTCAGATATGCAAGATTCTTATCTAATCGACCACCTAAGATCTTTGGGCGCAAAGGTCGTTATCGGTCAAAAAAAAGAAAATATTACAGATGATATCAACATGGTAATATATACTGCTGCTATTTCAAACGACAACGAAGAGTTCCAGGCTGCTAAGGAAAAAAACATCCTTATGATAAACAGAGCGGCATTTTTGGGACAGATAATGAGAGAATACAAAAACTCGATCGCAGTATCTGGTACGCACGGAAAGACAAGCACAACTAGTATGCTATCAACTATATTTAACCATGCAGAAAAGGACCCTACAATCCTAGTAGGAGGAAACCTGTCTACTATAGGCGGAAATGTGAGAATAGGAAATTCTGAACACTTTATAACTGAAGCCTGTGAGTATGTAGATAGCTTCCTTAACTTCAATCCATTTATATCTTTGGTACTAAATATAGAGGAAGACCACTTGGATTATTTCTCCGGACTAGATGAAATAAAGGCATCTTTTAACAAGTTTGGTAAGTTACTTCCAGAAGACGGATTCTTTATCATAAACGGAGACAGCGAAAACACTAAGGACATCACATTTGATGTAAAGGCCAGTGTCATCAGATTCGGTCAAAAAGATACTAATGACGCCATCATATCTGATATTAGTTACGACGAAAATGGCTATGCAAGATTTAACCTTAAATACAAGGGTGCTGCTCTAGGTAGGTTTGACCTTAGTATCTATGGCCTACACAACGTTTACAATGCTACAGCTGCTATAGTAGCTGCCATAGTATCAAATATAGACATAGACACTATAAAAGAAGGTATCAAAGAGTACAAGGGTGTTGGCAGACGATTTGAGAAAAAGGGTGAATACAAGGGTGCTCTAGTAATAGATGACTATGCCCACCATCCAACTGAGATCAAGGCTACACTTGCATCTGCCAAAAATCTTAAAAAAGACAAGATGTGGGTTGTATTCCAGCCACACACATACACTAGGACAAAAGCTCTTTTCGATGAGTTCTCACAGGCATTCCATGCAGCAGACAAGGTAATAGTTGCAGATATTTATGCAGCTAGAGAGCAGGATCCTGGAGATATAAATTCAAAGATGCTAGTTGAAAGCCTATATACAAACCATGTAGATGCTATCTACCTACCATCTTTTGATGATATAACTAACTATCTAAGAGAAAATGTTGGACCTAATGATATGGTCATCACTTGTGGTGCCGGTCCTATATTTAAGGTTGGAAACAGCCTACTTGGAATAGAATAATCACATTTATTAAAGGACCCTGGTAAAATTCCAAGGTCCTTTTTAAAAATACTTATTTTTACTCTGCTGTAGCTCCTCCACAGCTAGATCCTGCCCCAGCTGTACAAGCATAACAGTGCTTTCCTGTTGCAATTTCCCTGACTTCTAGGTCTCCCTTAGCTAGGTCAAATATAGTTGTATTACCTTCTACCTTCATGTCAACTGCCTGGTTGAAATCACAATCATATATATAGCCATCCCATGATATAGACACCTGGTCTCTACACATCATATTCTGGACAGCTGCTGGGTTAAAAGCATAATACAGACTATCAAGATATGTATTTAGGTTGCCTGATAATTCTAAGAAATCTCCAAACCTTCCAACTGGATTGTTAGTGATCGTATATAAATTATTGAATACTACACCAAAATTGCTATATAGCCTCTCTCTGTATAGGCTAGTCATAGAAGCCTGTGATGGTGGCAAGAATGCTCCACCTGGATTGTATACTATGTCAAGGATTAGGTCTTTATCCTTTCCATACCCCAAATCATTAAGAGTATTTAAGACCCTCATAGACTTTTCGAATACACCCTCACCCCTCTGTATGTCTGCATTCTTCTTAGTGTAGAAAGGTACTGAACAGACTACATTTACCTTGTTCTTCTTGTAGAATTCTGGTAGATGCTTGTAGTTAGGTGCTAGAAGAATTACAAGGTTAGTTCTAACTATTACCCTCTCTGCTATTTTTGCACTTTCTTCAACAAACCATTCAAAATCTGGGTTCATCTCAGGAGCACCACCAGTTATATCCATTGTTTTAAATCCATGCTTTTTGAAAGCCTCAAGACAGGCCTCTAATACCTCTCTTGACATTATCTCAGTCCTATCAGGTCCTGCAGATACATGGCAGTGTTTGCAAGTCAAGTTGCATAGTCTACCAACATTCACCTGCATAACTGACAACTTTTCGTGTGTTTTTAACCAATCTTTATTTGTGACTGTATCCTCAAAATCAGGAACACTCACTTTTTCGTTTAATTCTTTTATATCCAATTATTTCCTCCTATTTCCTCGTATACTTTATCTATTTCATAGTCAGTTTGTTTGATATATTCTTACTCTGTACACCAAATGCAAGAGTTGCACCGGCCTTGATAGCAGCCGCCACATGAATTGCTTCCATAATCTGGTCCTGGTCACATCCATGTCCAAGTGTAGCATTTGTGTAAGCATCTATACAATAAGGACATTGAACAGTATGAGCTACTGCAAGAGCTATAAGAGACTTTTCCCTAGCTGTTAGGGCACCTTCATCAAATACATTTCCATAGTACTCAATAAATTTATCCCATAATTCTCCTGAGTCTTCACCTATTATACCTGCACCGAATTTAGCAAGGTCTTCTTTTTCAAAATAAAAATCCATAATATTAACCCTCCTTATACTTATTAAGTATATTATACCATAAAATGGTATAAAGGTTTAATTATCGAAATATTTGATGTATTTAATTTTTGTATATTCAACTTTATTTTTAATTAATTAATCTATATATTTTTAAATATGTATCCTAATAATTATACCTATATCATCTACAATAGAATACATATTTAACTGCACTTTATTTTATTAATATTGACTATATTGCAAGTTTTTTATATATTTTTTCAACGTTCAACATGGATTGTTTCAAAAAAATGAAGGATACAGCCTACCTGATCAACTGTGCAAGAGGAGGTATCGTTGTTGAAGAAGACCTATTAGAAGCTCTGGATATGGGTATAATAGCAGGAGCATCATTAGATTGTTTTGTAGGAGAGCCACAACCTAAAAAAGAACTCATAAGGCACCCCCTTGTAAGTGTAACACCTCATATAGGTGCCGCTACAAAGGAGGCTCAAGAGAGGATTGGCCAAGAAATTGTAAGTATCATTCTTGACCACTACAAAATAGAAAATGAAATGGTCATATAGGAGGTAATATAATGGTTAAACTAAGAGCATTCAAGGCCCTAAGACCTAGAGAAGACCTTGTAGAAAAAATAGCTGCCCTACCCTATGATACAATGGATACCCATGAAGCTAGGCTTATGGCAGAAGGCAATCCCCATACCTATCTCAAGATAGATAGGGCTGAAATAGATCTTGAAGAGACTATAGATATACATGATGATAGGGTCTATGAAAAGGCCAAGGAAAACTTAGATATATTTAAAGCCAAGGGCTATCTTATAAAAGATGAATACCCTAGTATCTACATATACAGGCAGATAATGGATGGTAGGGTTCAAACTGGCCTTGTAGCCTGTGTAAGCATTGATGACTCTATAAATAATATAATAAAAATCCATGAACATACAAAACCAGACAAGGTTGAGGACAGGACCAAGCACATAAGATACTGCCAGGCCCACACAGGAACTATCTTGCTTACCTACCATGAAGATGAGAAAATAAACAAGATAATAGAAAATGAAACTCTTAAAATGCCGCTCTACAGATTCACTACGGATGATAATATAAGTCACACAGTTTGGAAGCTAGAAAAAGAGTTGGGACAAAAAATAGAAGAGTTGTTTGATAAGAATGTAGGGGCCCTATATATAGCTGATGGCCACCATAGATCAAAGTCTGCAGTGAACTATGCAGTTAGTATGGAAGAAATTGACCCAGACTACAATCCTGACAAGGAATACAACTACTACCCTGCCGTGATTGCTCCAAAGAACCAGCTATATGTGATGGACTACAACAGGGTCTTAAGAGACCTAAATGGACTTGACAAAGATGAATTTTTTAAGGCAATCAAAGAAAATTTCTACATAAGTCCACAAGATAAAGCCTACAAGCCGGACAAAAAATATACTTTTGGCATGTATATAGACAAAAAGTGGTACAAGCTGGAGCTTATAAACCTAGATCGACTAGGAGATGACACTGTCAAAAACCTTGATGTGAGTGTTCTTCATGACTTACTTATAGAGCCAATTCTTGACATAGAGGTCCCTCAAAAAGATCCTAGAATAGACTTTATAGGTGGTATTAGGGGACTTGGAGAAATAGAGAAAAAAGTCGATTCAGGTGAATTTGTAGTAGGTTTTTCCCTATTCCCTACTGGTCTTGAAGAGCTTATGAGGGTAGCTGACGAAGATAAAATCATGCCAGCCAAGTCTACTTGGTTTGAACCAAAGGTGAGGTGTGGTCTCTTTGTCCATGAATTCTAGAAGGCTTTATGGTTTAGTTTTAAAAGACTTTACGGTCGAGTTTTATAAGGCTTTATGGTTGAATTCTAGTTGTCTTTATTTATAGGGAAAGATAAATTCTTTTGCCTATTGAAAAACTTATTTGAATAATTTCCTCAAATCATGTATTATTTATTGTGTCATTTCTGTATAATATGTATATATGATACGGATAAGAGTATATAATAAGTGAACCTATGGAGGAAATAAATGATAGATAAATTAAACAAGTCAAGTCGTTCATACAAGCAGGACGACACCGTTGTAAGACTTGGTGACTTGAAAATTGGAGGAGGCAACCTTATTGTTATGGCAGGTCCCTGCTCAGTAGAATCAGAAGAACAAATCATTGAAATAGCAAAATCAGTCAAAAAATCAGGAGCACAAATCCTAAGGGGTGGAGCCTTTAAGCCAAGGACTTCTCCCTATGATTTTCAGGGTATGAAGGCAGACGGCCTAGACCTACTTAGTCTGGCAAAGAAAGAAACAGGCCTTTACCTTATATCTGAAATAGTAGCCGCCAAACATATAGATATGTTTGAAGATGTGGACATACTTCAGGTAGGAGCTAGAAATATGCAAAACTTTGAGCTCCTAAAAGAATTGGGTAGGTCCAAAAAGCCAGTCTTGTTGAAGAGGGGCTTTTCAAATACTATAGAGGAATGGCTATCTAGTGCTGAATACATTATGACTAGTGGAAACGAAAATGTCATCTTGTGTGAAAGGGGAATCAGGACCTTTAACACTTTGACTAGGAATACACTAGACCTAGCATCAACTGCCCTAGTAAAGCAAATATCCCACCTGCCTATAATTGTTGACCCGTCTCATGGAACTGGTAGATCTAGCTTGGTTGAGCCAATGGCACTTGCAGCAATTGCAAGCGGTGTCGATGGACTGATTATAGAAGTCCACAACGATCCAGCCAATGCCCTAAGTGATGGTGACCAGTCAATAAGGCCGGATGAATTTGACCAGCTTATGAAAAAGGCAGCTAGGCTTAAATCCATTTTATAGGTCTTGTATCCCTGTTAAAGTTCTACTTAGCGGTCTATCTGATAGGCTTGAAGTCTTTAAATAAGTATATAAGGTATAAAAATACAAAAGCTATTGTAAACTTTTTAATTTTATGGTTTACAATAGCTTTTTTTAGTGGTAAAATATGCTTATAACATTTGTAAACCTAATTTATAGTATAGGTTTACTATACAAAGGAGATATTTTATGAAAAAGAAATTTTTAGACACAAAAACAATGATCTTATGTTCATTATTCACTGCCCTGATAGCCATAGGAGCTTTTATAAGGATACCACTTCCTGTAACAGTATTTACAATGCAGTTTATATTTGTCCTACTAGCAGGACTCCTACTAGGCTCAAAAAGAGGGGCCTTGTCAGTATTTATGTATGTTCTAATAGGATTTGTGGGATTTCCAATATTCACAGAGGGCGGAGGACCAACTTACCTACTAAAACCTACTTTTGGCTACCTACTAGCCTTTATCCTAGCATCCTATATAGTAGGATATGCCAGGGAGAAATACTCGACTAAAAAGTTTGCCCCATTATTTATAGCCTGCCTAATAGCCATGGTTATTACATATGGATTCGGTAGCTTTTATACATATATAATCTTGAACTATGTAGCTGGTAGCCCAATACCTTACTGGGCCTGTATAGCTAGTCTATTCCCAATAACAGCAATCAAGGACATAGTCGGATGTCTTATTGCAAGTGTGGCATGCCAGAAGTTGAGTAAGTTTGTAGATATTGAATTTTAGTTACATATAATACGGCACCTAGTCTCATTAGGTGGGTGCCGTATTTATGTTTTACAAAGTCAATTTTGTATTCTATTTTTAGAAAAGTATATCACCTTTAGGGTGATATTTTCATGTTTTTAGATGCATATATAACCTTCAAGGTGATATATTCTTCGTTTTCATAAAAAATATCCCCCTAAGGGGATATCCTCTCAATATCAATATTCAACTTCTTTTAAAAACAAGCCCTGTGGCGGAGCTGTATGACCAGCCCTCCCCCTGTCCTTGGACTCCAATATATCCACCATAGAATCACCAATATGTCCACGTCCCATGTCTACCAAGGTTCCTGCTATAATCCTAACCATGTTGTAGAGGAATCCATTACCAGTCAGTTCCAAAACTATAAGGTCTCCCTCTTCAAATACTTTTGCATCGTATATTTCCCTTACAGTAGTCTTAACCGATGATCCACTAGACATAAATCCTACAAAATCATGGACTCCAACCAATCCCTTGACCTCTTTTTTCATCCTATCAAGATCAAGCGGGCTCTTTACTTGGTAGCAAGTATCCTTGTAAAATGGTGACCTAATCCTAGATGGATATATCTGGTACCTATAGGTCTTATTGTGGGCAGAAAACCTCGAGTGAAAATCTTCATCAACCTCTACCGCTTCTAAAACAGCTATATCTTTTGGCAACTTATTGTTGAGCACTTCAGGAATCTTGTCTATTGGTATAGTGGTTTCGACCTTGAAATTAGCCACCTGACCAAGGGCATGGACTCCGGCATCAGTCCTGCCAGATCCTGTAACATCTATCTTACTAGCAAATACCTTCTGGCCTGCATATTCGAGCTCTCCCTGAATACCTAGAGAGTCTTTTTGCCTCTGCCAACCACAGTAGTTGGTCCCCTGATATGCAACTTTTATCCTTATATTCTTCATCTATTTCTCACTTTCATCACGTATTTTATAATTTAAAAGCAAATTATTATCTCAAAATTTCATCTACCTACTAATATGATAATTTATTGTATGTCTATTATCAACTCTTAAATTATTGAAAGTATTTTTTTAACAACCTATATTTGTTATAATATATTTAAATTGATTAATATAGGCAAACTTGTCAATTGAAATCGCATAATAAATGGAGGTAATTATGAAACACTTTGGACTGCTAGGTGAACACCTTTCACACTCCATATCACCACAAATCCACCAATATATATACCAAAAACTAAATATAAATGCAGACTATAGCTTGATTGAATTTCCAAGAGAGGACCTTGAGTCCATTATAAAGAGTCTTTATAGGAGTTCTATGTCTGGGCCTATATCCAGTCCTATGTCAGGTATCAATGTCACAATCCCCTACAAAAAGGATGTGATTCCTCTACTAGATAATATAGATGACCTCGCCAGGTCAATAGGCTCCATAAATACTATAAAAATAAACCAAGGTAAATTGTCAGGCTACAATACAGATTATTACGGGATTCAGGCCAGCCTAGAGGACTACCTCCCCCTAAAATCATCTACCTTCCTAATATTGGGTTACGGTGGAGCTTGCCTACCCCTTATAGCCTATCTCTTAAATGAAGGGGCAGAAAAAATATATATAGCCTCTAGAAATCCTCAAAAGGGTATAGATGACCTTGAATCTATTATGGGACCTGAAAACACTAGACCTGATATAGAATTTGTAGGCTACGATCAGCTAGATAAAATCAAGGGCAAGATAGTATTTAACACCACTCCCCTAGGAATGTTTCCAAACCTCGACCAATCAGCACTTTCTAAAGAGATATTCAAAAATTTTGATATAGCAGTAGACCTTATATACAATCCATGTGAAACCAAGTTCCTAAGAGACGCTAGAAGGTCTGGCTTGAAGTGTCAAAACGGCCTTAAGATGCTAGTCTACCAGGCTATCAGGGCAGTAGAAATATGGAACAATATCCAAATAGATAAGGATACAGCCTCTGATATATACAGGCACTTTAACAAAACCAATATAATAGAAAACACATACTTCAAACAGTCTCTAGATTTTAAAGAAAGCCTCAAACCTATTTACTTGGTCGGTATGCCAGCCAGCGGTAAGACTAGTCTTGGTAGCCTACTCGCTGACCTTTTGGGTATAGGCTTTGTAGACCTAGATAAGTATATAGAGGACACAACTGGTAAAAAACTTGAAGACATATTCAAAAAAGAGGGAGAAAGCGCATTTAGAGACTATGAAGAAGAGGCCCTATTAGCAACTTGTAAGCTAGAGAACACTATCATATCAACAGGTGGTGGTTGCATAACAAGGGAAAAAAACAGAGAAATATTAAACAACTCAGACATGGTCTTTTATATAGTAAGAGACTGTCAGACCATAATAGACAAGTCATCACTAGAAGATAGACCACTTATAAAATCGAACTCCAGTAGGATATTTGACCTATATAATAATAGAAAGTCCTACTATGAAGAGGTCGCTGACTACCCTATATACAATCGTTCCAGCCTTGAAACAGCCCTCTTTGATATGGTCGATATAATATTAGATAGGTACTCAGATAATAAAAATACCAAAAGAGAAGGTGAAAATATAAATGAAAAATAAACATAGACAAAAAGGTATTATAATGATGGTTATAGCTACATTCATGTGGGGTTTTATGGGTGTCAGCAGTCGTTACCTAAACGAAATACAGATGAACTCCTATGACATATCCTTTGTGAGGTCTAGCTTTGGTTTTGTCCTAACAGCCATATTTTTGTACTTCACAAATAAATCTGCCTACAAGGTCGATATGAAGGGACTTATATTTTGTGCCTTCTACGGTATACTCAACTTTGCAATAGGTATATCCGCCTATAGTTTTGCCGTGTCTAGGATACCCCTATCAGTAGCGACTGTCCTTATGTTTTCAAACCCTATATGGGTCACTATATTTGGATATATATTCTTTAAGGACAAGATCAGCCTAAAAAAGATAATCGTAGTATCAACCTGTATCTTTGGTTGTATGTGTATTATAGACATATTCTCCACAAGTGGAGCAAACCTAGACACCCTAGGAATACTGGCAGCCATATTCAATGGTATGACCTTTGCAATGCAGATAGTCCTACCACGTTTTGTAGAGGGTAAAATACAAAAAGACACAATCCTCTTATATGGATTTATGTCTTCTAGTATCTTTATCCTGTTCTTTACTGACATACCTAGGCTTGTATCAAGTGTCACAAGTTCAAATAATCCTATGTTCTACTTATTACATATCCTTGTTATTGGTATATTGTGCACATTCGTATCCAACAACCTATATGTAAAGTCTACCCACTATATAGGCACATCCTTGCCTAGCATGATGGTAGCCCTTGAACCAACATTTGCAAGTATATTAGCCTTTTTCATATTTGGAGAAAACATGAAAATTATCCAAATAATAGGTGCTCTTATAGTTGTTGGTTCTGTCTTTGCTATGGAACTCGATCTTAGGATAGTCCTAGCCAAGATTTTAAAACCCTTTAAGCATTAGGAAATCTTATCTCAAATACACTACCCTCTCCAAGCTTGCTGTCAACACTTAGACTTGCCCCGTGGACCATGGCACCGTGCTTGACAATAGATAGGCCCAGACCTGTTCCGCCTATCTCCTTGGAGTGGCTCTTGTCCACCCTGTAAAACCTCTCAAATATCCTATCTGTTTCCTCATCAGCTATACCTATTCCGGTATCAGTAACACGTATCTTTACTCCATCAAGGGTACTGCCTACCCATATAGTTACCTTGCCATTTTCCTTGTTGTACTTTATAGCATTCTCAACTAGGTTATAGACCATATCATCCAGTATCTGCCTTATGCCATGACATATGACTCTTTCTCCTTCTAAGGCTACCTTTATACCCTTGTCATTGGCCTGCTTGGCTAGTCGTGAACTTATCTCTCTGGACATTTCAAACAGGTCAACATCCTCTTTTTCTATATCTACATATCCCTCGTCCAATCTAGATATATTTATAATATCGTTGACAAGTTTTATCAATCTACTTGCTTCTTTATGGATCCTATCCGCAAAATTAGTGATGTCTTTTTCCTTGACTATGCCATTTTTCATAATCTCAGCATAGCCGGATATGGATGTAAGGGGTGTCTTTAACTCGTGGGAAACATTGGCTGAAAATTCCTTTCTCATATTGGACACCATATCCTTTTGCTTATTGTTTAAATCCATAGCCACCAAAAGTGGTTCAAGCTCCCTATAAGTGATATTTTCTAGGGGATTTTCTAGGTCTATATCGTTAATTGGACCTATAATCCTTCTAGTCTGCCACCTTGCTATCATCCAAGATAGGAGTAGCATAATCAAGAAAATACCCAACATAAATGGTAGAAAATCAATAGCAATAGCCACCATATTGTACATGGTCTTGGATACCCTGATTACACTTTTATCATTTAGAATAAGGGCATAGTAATACATATTCTTGCCTATAGTTTCAGACCTTCTAACGTCTTCACCGTATCCATTTTTAAGCGCCTCTACTACTTCTTTTCTCGTCTTATGATTTTCCAGGTCTTTTCTTCCCTGGGAGTCATATAGGACTTTGCCATCCTTGTCTATCTTGGTTATTCTAGTGTTTTTGTCAACATTATCAATGCTCTCTAAATACTGGGAGCCTGCTATATTCACAGCCTCCTGTATATACTTGGCCTCTTGCTTGACCTCATACTTCATAAGTCTAAGGTCCTGCCTATAGACAAATACAACCATGACTAGGTAGGATATTATAAGGACAAGACTAAGTGAAAACATCAGGACCTTTTGGACCCTATCTTTCATTTCTATCACCTACCCTATATCCTACTCCCCTTATGGTCTCTATTATATCGCCACTTAAACCTAGTTTCTGCCTAAGTGTCCTAATATGAACATCAACAGTCCTGGTCTCTCCACCAAAATCATATCCCCAAACAGTCTCCAATATTTTATCTCTTGTCATGACTATGTTTGGATTTTTCATCAGGAGATATAGTAGGTCAAATTCCTTTAGGGTAAGGCTCACTTGGTCTTGGTCAACCCTTACTTCATGTCTTTCAGGGTCCAACATTACATCCCCTATAACTAGGCACTTCTTGTCTGTCTCTATACTAGACCTTCTCATAACAGCCTTTATCCTAGATATCAGCTCCATCATGCCAAATGGTTTAGTCACATAATCATCTGCACCTGAGTCAAGACCTATTACCTTGTCGTATTCAGAACCCTTGGCTGTTAGCATTATTATAGGTATGTTCCTTGTTTTAGAGGATGCCCTTAGTTTTTTGAGTATAGACAAACCGTCCTCTTCCGGAAGCATAATATCGCACAGGACTAGATCAGGAAGTTCGTATTCAAGTGTCGCCCAAAATTTCTTGGGATTCTCAAATCCTCTAGCCTCCATACCTGTACTCTCAAGTGTATATATTACCAAATCTCTAATATTATCGTCGTCTTCAATATAAAATACCATAACTTCCTCCTCTATATTCCATAACAATTTATCTATACATGCAGGCACCCGAATAGTGCCCATAGTTTATAAGCTGTCCATAGCCTCAAAATCCAATCCTAGGCTATAATTTTAATCCTGCATAATCCTAATACTATTATACCAAATTACCACCCCTTTATCCGCAAAAAACTGCATAGCCTTAAGACTATACAGTTTATCTATCATACAATTTTATATATATTTCTTTTTATTAATTCAGTTTTTTATATTTATAGTTTGTACCTAGTATAATCAAGGTGTGCTTTATTATGATATACATTCAATATATATTTTATATACAACATGATATTAGTTTTAAGAGCGACCTGCCCTATGAACTCCAGTAATAGAGAACTCAACCCACTCAGCTATATTTGTCGCATGGTCTCCTATCCTTTCAAGGTATTTTGTAACCATTATAATATCGAATATCCACTCAGCATTTTCTACATTATTGTTTTGGATATAGTCCGCCACATTGGTCCTTACCTTCCCGAAGAACTTGTCTATCTTGTCGTCCTCTTCCATTACATACCTTGCCATTTCAAGGTCATTGTCTACATAGGCCTTTATGGAGTGCCTTACCATCCTAGATGTAGCCTCAGCCATTGTACCTATGCCCTTTATATCAACTGTATCTTCATTTTTAAAAGTCAATACTATCTCAGCTATATTTGAAGTCTGGTCTCCTATACGCTCCATATCCGTAATCATCTTTAGGGCTGAAGATATCTTTCTAAGGTCTTTGGCAACAGGCTGCTGCTGGAGTAACAACCTAAGACATATCCTCTCTATGTCTTTTTCCATCTGGTCAATCTCTTCATCTGCCTCTATAACTGCCCTCGCCTGGTCTGTATTTCCTTCTATAAGGGCCTTGGTAGCCTCTGCTATAGCTATTTCACATAACTCACCCATACGAGTAAGGTCCTCATCTAGTTTCTTGAGCTTCTTATCAAAAATATTTTCTTTAACCATCTTAACCAAACCTTCCTGTTATATAGTCCTCTGTACGCTTGTCTGCAGGTATAGAGAATAACTTTTCTGTGTTGTTGTATTCGACTACTTCACCCATCAAAAAAAATGCTGTATTATCAGATACACGCACTGCTTGCTGCATATTGTGTGTCACCATGACTATTGTGTAGTCTTTTTTCAGCTCCATTGCTAGCTCCTCTATCCTAGATGTAGATATGGGGTCAAGGGCCGATGTCGGTTCGTCCATAAGTATTATCTCTGGTTCTACTGCAAGAGCTCTAGCTATGCATATCCTCTGCTGCTGGCCGCCAGACATACCTAAAGCAGACTTTTTAAGCCTATCCTTAGTCTCATCCCATATGGCTGCATCCCTAAGAGATTTTTCAACTATATCATCCAACTGGCTCTTCTTTTTTATGCCATGAGTTCTAGGTCCAAAGGCTATATTGTCATATATACTCATAGGGAAGGGATTGGGCTTTTGAAATACCATACCCACTCTCTTTCTTAGCTGGTTGACATCATATCCCTTGTAGATATCCTTGCCGTCCAACAATATCTCCCCATCTATCCTACAAGACTCAACTAAGTCGTTCATGCGGTTTATTGACTTCAATAGGGTAGACTTGCCACAACCACTAGGCCCTATAAAGGCTGTTATCTTATTTTTTTCTATCTCCATATTGATATTTTTAAGAGCCTTAAAATCATCATAATACAGGTCTAGGTTTTTTATACTTAATATTCCCATCTATTGTTTTCCTCTTTCTTTAATTCTTTACCAACCTTCTAGCAACAACACTAGAAAGCGTATTTATTCCAACAGTCATAACTAGTATTACGACTGCTGTTGCATAGGCCTGGTTCATATATAGGCCTTCACTTGCCAAAGTATACATATGAACTGCCAAAGTCCTACCTGAACCCATTATAGAGCTCGGCACATTGGCTGCAGTACCAGCTGTATACATAAGAGCTGCTGTCTCTCCAACTATCCTTCCTACTGCCAAGATTATTCCCGCCAGTATTCCAGGCACTGCTGAAGGAAGGACTATCTTAAATACAGTCCTTAGCTTTCCTGCCCCAAGTCCAAAACTACCCTCTCTAAAAGAATTTGGAACGGACTTTAGGGCCTCTTCTGTAGTCCTGATTATCAGTGGAAGGATCATTATAGCCAGGGTAAAAGCCCCTGCTATCATGGAAAATCCCCAGCCCAATGTATCTACAAAGAAGAGTAGTCCAAATAGACCATATACTATTGATGGTATACCTGACAGGGTCTCAGTAGTGAGTCTTATCAGTCCCAATAGCTTATTGCCCCTGCTTGCGTACTCAACTAGGAATATAGCAGCAAATATCCCAAGTGGAACTGCTATTACTAGCGAAATCAGGGTCATAATAAGCGTATTTATAAGGGCTGGCATCAATGATGCATTCTCAGACGTATGCTTAAATTCAAAAATAGAAGAATTTATATAGGGAAGACCATTTATAAGTATGTAGGCTATAATACCTATCAGTACTGCAAAAGTCATAACCGTAGCAAGCATTACTAGTAACATTACTACAAGGGACTTTGGATGAGCCTTATATTGTCTTAGCCTCTCTTTTATATTCGATTCTTTATTCATTGCTAGACCTCCTGTTTAGTAGGCTCACACTCGCATTTATAATCAGTATGAATACGAACAAGACTAGACCTGTCCCTATTAGCGCCCCCCTGTGTAAGTCGGTTGCATAGCCCATCTCTATAACGATATTTGCTGTAAGGGTCCTGACTCCCTTAAATATTCCAATCGGCATCCTGGCCTGGTTGCCAGCCACCATTATAACTGCCATAGTCTCACCTATTGCACGACCTATACCAAGGACTATACCTGCTATTAGGCCTGACTTAGCTGCTGGAATTATAATCTTAAAAATTGCTCTTTCATGGGTAGCTCCTAAGGCAAGAGCTCCCTCATAATAAGACTTGTTTACAGAACGTATAGCAGATTCTGTAACTCCTATTATAGTTGGTAGTATCATCGTACCCAGCAGGATAGAAGCTACAAATATACCACTTCCATTACCGCTATATGATATAAGTCCCATACCATTAAGTAGGTGGGAAAACTGCCTAGTCCAAGGTACCAATACCACTAGACCAAAGAATCCGTAGACTACTGAGGGTATACCTGCTAGTAGTTCACTTGCAGCCTTTAGGGGTCTATATATTTTCTCTGGACAGTACATAGCCATAAATACTGATGTAAGTATGCCTATTGGTACACCCACTAGGATGGCTCCAGCTGTTACGTAAATACTTCCGACTATCATTGGGAATATTCCGTACATGTCCATATTTGGTTTCCAGATTCTACCAGTTATGAATTTCATAAATCCAACCTGGCCTATAGCTGACAAACCATTATAGAAAAGAAATACACATATTAGTGCTACAGCCATTACTGATGTTAGGGCTGCAAGCATAAATACTATCTTCATAAATCTTTCATACCATTGACTTTCTTTCATTTATTTTGTTACCTCTTCCCAAGTCATCACCTGGCCTGTATATATCTTCTTGACCTGGTCCATAGTCAATTCACTTGTAGTATTTGCCTTATTTACTATGACTGCTATACCATCTATAGCTATTACCCTAGGCTCTAGTCCCTTTGACAATTCACTGTCTTTTAACTCCCTAGATGCCATACCTATATCATAGCTGCCATCTGCTGCAGAAGTCATGCCTGTAGTAGAATCTGTAGTCTGTAGTTCGATATCAGCGCTAGGATTTAGCTTCTTGTAAGACTCTATTAGCTTTTCCATGACTGGAGATACTGATGAAGAACCTCCTACTGTTATCTTTCCTGATGGCTTGGAAGATGTAAATTCTTTTGCAGAATCAAGGGGTATAAAGTGGTTATCAGATACTACCTTCTGTCCCTCTTTACTCATTATGTAGTTTATAAAGTCTTCTGATATAGGATTTTTCTTGTCCTTTTTAGTTGCTATATTAAAGTTTCTAGCTATTTTATAAGTCTTATCCTTTATGTTTTTCTCATTTGCCTCAACCCCATCTATCTTTAGGGCCTTTACCTTGTCATTTAAAGAACCCAAAGATACATAACCTATGGAATATTCATTGCCTGCTACACTAGTCATCATTACTGAAGTACTATTAGTTATTTCAGCATCTTGAGTAGTCATATCTTCCTTTTTATCTCCATTTTTTTCTTCTATCTTGAACAATTCTACAAAGGCGCCTCTTGTACCTGAACCGTCTTCACGAGATATTATAGATATATCCTTGCTGCTATCCCAAGATGAACTAGCAGATTTCCCTGAACTACCACATCCTGTTGCCATTATTGATACCATACCTGTTAAAATTACTAGTGATCCGATTTTCTTTTTAAGTCTCATTCCTTAACCTCCTTCAATCATATTTAGAATAAACTTACCTTATATTTATAATTCCTACTTGATATTCGACTAGGCATTATAAGCCAGTCAACCTATCTCCTTGACTATTATATTATTATACAAATGTAAAGTATCTACTATGACTTTGTAAAATAAATGTAAAACACACAATATTTTTATGATTTAATCGAAATATACTAATTTACTGTAAAGTGTAAAATATGGTTAAATTTAAATGTTTAATCATTTTAAAGTATTGATTATATGCCTATATATTTATATAATGGTAATTGAAAAGCGTATAAAAGGAGGTCTATCGAAATGAAAAAGAAAATTTCAGGAATAGCATTTCTGATAATTACTTTAATATCTTTCTTGCTAGTAAATATGAAAAATGAGTTGTTTACGAAAGACTACTACATTGGTATAGTTATGGTTCAGGGAGATAGTAGGCCGGAAATTACTTTTTTTAATAAATCACTTGCAAAAATTGGAAACTTACATCTAGATGCAAAAGATTTTTTTAAGGATTTTCAACTATAATAAAATTGAACAAGATGATAAATCTTTTTATTTCGTCCAAGACTCTAGTATATTTTCCAATAACAATGATTTATTAAAAGTCAATAAAAATAATTTTAAACAGACAAAAATAAAAATTAATAATTATCCCAGCTATTTTCACGTTGGAAAAAATAATATTTACTCAGTGGAAATACTCTTAGGAAAATCCAACCTTGGTATTTATAACAAGGAAAAAAATACAGCAACTAGCAACGAAAAAATAAATACCACTCTATCTCCTTCAATTTTTGAGTATAAATCTGATTTATATTACTACAAAAATGATACAAATAAAGTTACTTTATACAATCATATGAAAAAGAAAGATGAGCTATCCATAGAAGGTATAAATGAAGTTCTATGTACAAATTTGAGTAATGATACTGCATACATACTTGGAAAATATACCGAAGATGATGAAAAAGGACAAATTCGTGAATATATCATAACCAAATATAATCTCAAAACAAAGGAAAAATCTAATATTGTAATACCTAATAAAGACTATAGATATGTGTTTGCAGATTTAATATTAGTAAATGATAAAATTATATTATTTGAAGATATTAATCTAGTTGCATTTAAAAATAAAAAAGATGTCATGTATATAGACATGAATAAAGAAGAAGTTACTAGTATTTCACTTGACTATTACCCTCAATCTATTGGACTTGACAAAGTGAATAATATAATATTTATTTCTAAAAATAGTATTTCAATATACGACAAGGACTTTAAATTAATAAAACATAAAAAAATCAACATCATCAAAGAAGAAGACTACGAAAGAAAATTTAATTCACATGTATTTATAGGAAGAATCAATGAAAAAAATTAAGTTATTAATTCTTATATGAATTTAACAATTTACCTACCGAAACACAATGTATTTTAAAAAATATGAGTAAATTAGAAAAAATAGGTATTATTTTAATGAAAAAGGAAATTAATGAGCCTAAGATAAGACCTAGATCAGCTGGAAATCCGTCAGATTTTAGCAGATTAACTAAAGGAGATATACTTATTACCAATGATAACAAAAGTTATCATTGTCTAAGACACGGACATGCTGCTATGTTGGTAGATGGATCTACGGTTGTAGAAGCTGTAAGATCGGGAGTAAGAAAATATAAATATGATTGGTTATCTAGATATAATACTTGTTATGCCTCAAGAGTATATGGAGGAGAAAACAAATTTGAAAACACAAACAAAACATGGGCACAGGTCGCTACGGATTGGGCGTGTGGTAAAGTAGGAACCCCTTACAAAATAACCGCAGATAAAGATACCACAAAAACTTTTTATTGCTCACAGCTAGTATATCGTTCATATTTATCTGCCTCGAAAAGAAAGATAGACCTAAGTATGGACTCTATATATGTATTGCCCATGTCATTATATTTTAACCCAAACACTTATAGCGTCGCTATGTATGAAAAGTAGATAGTCGATAAGTCATATAGTTTTTATTAACTTAGAGGAGCTAAAATTGCAATATCAATAGTCACCGTTATAATGTCGCTAATGACAGTGACACACTTCATCTTGAATACGTTTTGCTAGTGATATTGAAAACATTATTTAACAAACTTGCAAAATACCTAAGCAAAATTTAAGTTTTTGTGGTAAAATAGTCTTACGGTTGAAGAACTTAGGGTCATAATATTGATTATCTCTCAGGTTCACACACATTCAACCTAAGAACATAGGTCTTGATTCAATCTGCATGGTGTCAATTTGCTCCTTGCAAATTTGAGTCGGAGGTTACAATTGTAGTTTGTATCAATTATTAAAAAGTATTTGAAATGTTAACACAAGCATTGTCATGCATTTATGTGTTGATAAGACATTTGTATGCTTAGCGCCAGACTGATATTTCAGTTAACGAGGACGAAGAAATCGAGATATTCGGCGGATACTTCGCGGTGGCCTACCATCGAAAGGTATACCTTAAAAGCAGGAGTGATCCTGTAACAAAGGGTCTACTAGTAGGGGCCTGTTTCTTATTTATATTTTAGGAGGAACAGAAAATGTGTGGAATAGTAGGATATTTAGGTAAGAGAAATGCAGCAGACGTCATAGTCGATGGTCTGTCTAAGCTTGAATACAGGGGTTATGATTCAGCAGGGGTTGCTGTAAACACTGGTAATGAGCTTGAAATAAGAAAGTTCCAAGGAAGGCTATCAGTCCTTGCAGATAGTCTAAAGGAAAACAACATCATAGGAAGTGCAGGTATAGGACATACTAGATGGGCAACTCATGGTGAGCCTTCAGATGTAAACTCCCATCCTCATTTTAACAAAGACAAGACCCTAGCAGTAGTTCACAATGGTATAATAGAAAACTACCTAGAACTAAGATCTCAATTAGAAGCTGAGGGCGTTGTATTTGTATCTAAGACAGATACAGAAGTAATAGCCCACCTATTAGACAAGTACTATGATGGCAACCTTTTGGATGCCGTATACAAGACTATAGGAGACCTAAGAGGTGCCTATGCCTTAGGTGTTGTATCAGCAGACCACAACAATGAATTAGTGGCTGTTAGAAAGGATAGCCCACTTATAGCAGGCGTTGGTGAAGATGAAGCCTTTATAGCATCAGATATACCAGCCCTATTAAAATACACAAGAGACGTCTACTACCTAGACAATGGCGAAGTTGTCCATATACTGGATGGTGACATTAAGATATATGATGAAGAAAGAAACTTAGTTGATAAAACTCTTAACCATATAGATTGGGATACAAAGGCTGCTGAAAAGGGTGGATATTCTTGCTTTATGGAAAAGGAAATCTTTGAACAGCCAGAAGGTATCAAGTTGACTCTTGAAAGAAGACTAAATGAAGATGGCAATATAGTCCTAGATGACATCAAGTTGGACAGGGAATACCTTGAGTCAGTAAAGAATATTTATATAGTTGCTTGTGGTACAGCCTACCATGCAGGTGTACTAGGAAAGACAGCAATGCAGAAATTCATGGGAATTCCTGTTACAACAGATATAGCATCAGAATTTAGATACAATGATAACTTCGTTGACGAACACTCACTAGTTATCCTTGTCAGCCAGTCAGGTGAAACAGCAGATACCCTAGCAGTTCTAAGAGACTCAAAGAAAAAGGGTGCTAGGATCCTTGCAGTTACAAATGTTGTAGGTTCATCAATAGCAAGAGAGGCAGATGACGTATTCTACACATGGGCTGGACCAGAGATAGCAGTTGCATCTACTAAGGCCTACACTACTCAGATAGTAGCCCTATATATGATGGCTCTTAACTTCGCTCTTGAAATGGGCAAGATAGATAAGGACTTCTACCATGAAACTATAGAAAAAATGAAGGGCATACCTGCTAAGATCCAGGAAGTACTGGATAATGCCAAGCTGGTAGAAACAGTAGCCAAGGGAATGGTTGAAAAAGAACACGCCTTCTTCCTAGGAAGGGGTATCGACTACTCACTAGCTATGGAAGGTTCTCTAAAGCTTAAGGAAATATCTTATATACACGCAGAAGCATTCGCAGCAGGAGAATTAAAGCACGGTACTATAGCCCTTATTGAAGATGGTACGCCTGTTATAACTATAGCTACTCAGCAAAATATGTTCGATAAGATGGTATCCAACATGGAAGAAGTAAGAGCTAGGGGTGCTTATGTGGTAGCAATCGCTCAGAGACACAACAAGGAAGTTGAAAAGGTATCTAATGAAGTAATTTATATACCAGACTCAGACGACCTACTATCACCTATAATAGCTGTTGTTCCAATGCAGTTACTTGCACTTAACGTATCAACTCTTAGAGGGTTAGATGTTGACAAGCCAAGAAACCTTGCTAAATCAGTTACAGTTGAATAGATTATAATTTTGAGTGAAGACAAAGTCTTCACTCTTTTTTTGCTTGACAACTTTAACACCAATTGCTGCAAATGCACAGGAAGGTATGGTAAGCTATAAAAACGGAATATCTCAACAGAAAATCGCCTTAGTACATATGTTAAAAGAAAAAAGGCGTATGAATTATTTATCATACGCCTTTTAACATTGCCTTAACATTAAAGTAAACTTTGGGATGTTTTAATGTTATTTTGTATTTTTTGTCCTTGTGTGCTTTACTTAGGTTGATACTTTTCTGGTACTGCCCCTAGATACTCTTCCTCTGATGTCCTTACCCTCTCAGGATCCTTAAAGAAGTCCTGTACTAGGTTAACGACTACCTTTGACATCAATACCAAGGCAATCAAGTTTGGCAGTGCCATAAGACCGTTTAGTGTATCTGATATAGCCCATATAGTCTGTAGTCCGCCGATTGATCCAACCAATACTAGTGGTATATATAAAATCCTGTACGCCATGACTGCTTTTTTGCCAAGTAAGTACTCTGTACACTTTTCACCATAGTATGACCAACCCAATATTGTAGTAAAGGCAAATAGGGTAAGCCCAACTGATACTATATACTGTCCACCCGTAAATCCCTGCTGGAAGGCAGCTGTAGTAAGGGCTGCTCCCTGTAGCCCAGAGTTCCATACTCCAGATACCAATACCACTAGGGCTGTCATTGAACAGATAACTATAGTATCCATAAATACTTCAAATACTCCCCACATACCCTGTCTAACTGGATGGTCCGTAGTTGCTGCTGCATGAGCTATAGGTGCACTACCAAGACCAGCTTCATTTGTAAATACTCCTCTTGCTATACCGTTTCTCATGGCCATCTTAAGAGTTGATCCTGCAAATCCACCCACTGCTGAATGACCTGTAAATGCTGAACCGAATATCAAGCCAAATGCGTGTGGTACCTGGTTTATGTTTATAAATATAATTGCAAGAGCTCCAACTATATAAAGTAGGGCCATAAGTGGAACTAGCTTCTCTGCTACGGCACCAATTCTCTTTATACCTCCAAGTATTACTACACCAGCAAGCACCATTAGAACTACACCGACTATAGTCTTGTTGGCTCCAAATGAAACATTAAGAGCCTCTGCTATAGAGTTTGATTGAGTCATACACCCTATACCAAATGATGCACAGGCTCCAAATAGTGCAAATATCTTGGCAAGTCCCTTGTGACCTAGACCTCTTTGAATATAGTACATAGGTCCACCTGAAAAAGAACCATCATCATTCTTGACCCTATATGTAACTGCTAGGGCTACTTCAGAAAATTTTGTTGTCATTCCAAGTATAGCTGATAGCCACATCCAAAATACTGCACCAGGTCCACCTACTGCTATTGCAAGTGATACACCTGCTATATTACCTGTACCTACAGTTGCTGCTAGGGCTGTTGAAACCGCCTGAAATGCCGATACCTCTCCGTCTCCACCTGCATCCTTTTTGAACATCTTGAACAAGGTACTCTTTATAATATAGGCAAATTTTCTAATAATAGTAAACCTTGTAATGCTACTTAGCAGTAAGCCTGTTCCTAATAGTAGTATCAGCATAGGCCAGCCCCATACTACCTCTCCGATTGATTTGTTGATTTCTAAAATAAAGTCCATAACCTTTCCCCCCGAAAACCTTCCAATTAGTTTTTATTTTTTAAAGTTTGACTCAGATTATCTATATCTATATTTTATATTCTTAATTTGAATTTAGTTTGTATTTTCTAAAATTAAGTCTAACTTTATTATATATCCTTTCGAGATACATTTGATAACCAGCTGAAAACCATATAGACACTTTCAGTACCGTATAGAAAAGCCTTTATCATTTTTTACTTTCAAATCATCCTTGAATTATATATGAATTTAATATGAAATTTTTCAGGAGTACTCTTATTTTTTTTAATTTTTAGCCCTATTTTTTTGATAATATTTTATTTATTAAAGTTATACAGGGTATTAATTTTGTTTAATAAATATCATTTTTAATGTTCTTCTTCATATTCACTTTAATAAAATTATTTTAATTTATTTATCAACAGTCATATTTATTACTCTGTGGCAGAACATATCTACTAATCTTTTATCGTGGGATATAGGCTGAGGATTAACTTACTTGGTTCTCAAGATTTTTATATTATAGTTATGTTTTTTATACTGTAATATGGTATAATATTATAACAAAATATTATTAGGAAGGTGATAGTAATGAAATTTACAAAGAAAATTTTATCTGTACTATGTGTTGGAGTTCTTATCTTGTCCGGTATAGGCGCCTCATCTGATGCCCTATGGAAAAACTATAGGCCATACGGTGGTTTTGATGGGTCTTGGAAAAGGTTTTATGGAAGGGATAGAATTAAGACTTCTGAGTACACAGCCAACTCTCTAAACCCTCATAAGAACGCTACTGATGTACACCCTCTACCAGCTGGTCAGAGTGTACCTACAGTAATAGTAAACCAAAATAGTTTCCAGGATGGTCTTAGTGCTCAAAATATATGTAGCGCATTCAATGCCAGACTTTTACTGGTAAGGCCTGACTATGCAAATATAGGATTTATGAAGGGATATTATCACAGTAAGACTGTATACATCTTGGGTAGTGAAAAAGAAATATTTGCCTCTACTGAAAAATATATCAAGAGATTTATGCCTGGTACTAATGTTGTAAGAATAGGACACGCAAGTGCTTATGAGAGAAACTTGGCTACTCTAAAGATGGGTGGATTTAAAAACCTAGCTGTTGCAGATGGAAGAAACTTCCCAGATGCCCTAACAGCCTCTGCCCTATGCAATAATAAAAAATTAGGTCTTATGTTGGTTGATGGTTCAAGAAATTACAATATACCTGCTGGATCTCATGTAAGCTACACTATAGGTGGTGAATCATCAGTCGCTCAAAATGGTGGAGTTAGACTTTCAGGTCAAAATAGGTATGAAACTGGTAAGGCCGTTATGAGAGAAATGGCAGGCTATGACAACTTGCTATTTGTAGACGGTAGAAAGTTCCCAGACTCTATAAGTGCAATCAACCTTATAAAGCCTAGAAATGCAGGTCTTCTACTAATAGCTGATGGTAGAGACAATTCAGATATGAAGGAATTCTTAATAAAACTTCCTGCCAAGGCAGATGCTGGCTGGGATATAGAAAAGAGTGGATATGCCCTTATAATAGGTGGTATGAACTCACTAGCTGATAATACAGTAATACAGATGCTATACCCTAGATAATAAATATATATCGACATCAGACTCTATTAGCTGTATAATATCGGTATTACAGAATTGAGTTTATAAATACACAACTAAAAGTCCCTAGGATGGTCAATATCCTAGGGATTTTTACATTGTTCATTAAATCCTTAGATGCATCTACATAAGCTCTTTTATAATATTATACGGTTAAGTTTGTAAATTTCTTTCACTTTTTAAAAATTTATAAAAAAAGACCCCACTCGGGGGTCTTTTTAGACTATACCATCATATCGTCTTCAGCTACGTCTATTTCTTCTATTTCTTCTATTTCTTCTATTTCTTCAACTTCTTCAACTTCAACTACTGGTTCGTCTTTTTCTATGGCTATATTTCTATACTTCTTCATACCTGTTCCTGCTGGTATCAGCTTACCAAGGATTACATTCTCCTTTAGACCTATCAAGTGGTCTTCTTTACCCTTGATAGCAGCGTCTGTAAGGACTCTTGTAGTCTCCTGGAATGATGCTGCTGATAGGAATGAGTCTGTAGCAAGTGATGCCTTAGTAATACCTAGTAGGACTCTCTTAGCTACTGCTGGTCTAAGTCCCTTAGCTATTGCTTCTTCATTGCACTTGTTGTATGTAAGAACTTCTTCGTATCCACCTGGTAGTAGGTCTGTATCTCCTGGATCTTCAACCTTTACCTTAGATAGCATCTGTCTTACGATTACTTCTATATGTTTGTCGTTGATATCAACACCCTGCAGTCTGTAGACCCTCTGTACTTCCTTAACGATGTATTCCTGAACTCCACCGATACCATTTACCCTTACTATATCATGAGGGTTGATAGAACCCTGAGTAAGTGGCTCTCCGGCTTCAACATACATATCGTTCTTTACCTTTATTCTTGAACCATAAGGTATTGGATATACTTCAGATTCACCATCTGCAGATGTAACTATAACTTCTTTTCTCTTGCCTGATTCATCTATCTGTACTGTACCAGATATCTCTGTGATGACTGCAAGACCCTTTGGCTTACGAGCCTCGAACAATTCCTCGACTCTTGGAAGACCCTGAGTGATGTCTCCACCGGCAACTCCTCCTGTATGGAAGGTACGCATTGTAAGCTGTGTACCCGGTTCACCGATTGACTGGGCAGCTATTATACCTACTGATTCACCGATGTTTACTGGCTTACCAGTTGCAAGGTTTCTACCGTAACACTTAGCACAAACACCGTGTTCAGTCTTACAATTAAGTACTGTTCTTATCTTTACCTTTTCGATGCCTGCAGCAACTATTCTGTCTGCGTCATCTTCTAGGATCATTGTGTCTGCTGGTACTAATTCCTGACCTGTAGCAGGATCAATGATTGGGTCTATTGTGTATCTACCAACTATTCTATCTCTGATTTCCTCGATTACTTCGTTTCCATCCTTGATAGCAAATATTTCAGTAGTTTCAGTAGTACCACAATCTATATCTCTAACTATAACGTCCTGGCTGACGTCAACTAGTCTTCTTGTCAAGTAACCTGAATCGGCTGTACGAAGGGCTGTATCGGCAAGACCCTTTCTGGCACCATGTGAAGATGTAAAGTATTCCATAACTGATAGACCTTCACGGAAGTTAGACTTAACCGGAATTTCCACTGTCTTACCAGATGCATTGGCCATCAGACCACGCATACCAGCCAGCTGTCTTATCTGGTTCTTAGAACCTCTGGCTCCTGAATGGGCCATTATGAATATGTTATTCATTCTGTCTAGTCCATCCATTAGGGCATCAGTAACCTTCTCAGTTGTCTCTGTCCAAGTCTCGATTACCTTTTCGTATCTTTCGTCATTAGATATTAGACCTCTTCTGTAGGCCTTTTCGTACTTGTCTACTAGGGCTTCTGCTTCCTTGATGTATGTATACTTAGCCTCTGGTATATCCATGTCTGCAACGGCAACTGTTATACCACCTACTGTTGAGTACTTGTAACCCATTGACTTAACATAGTCAAGTAGCTCTGCTGTCTTAGTATTTCCGTGCTTTCTAAAGCACTTATCTATAATCTTTCCTAGTGACTTCTTGTCAGTAAGGAAGTCTACTTCTAGGCTAAATGGATCCTTTTCTCTATCTACAAATCCAAGGTCCTGAGGTATACCTTCATTGAAGATAAACCTACCTACAGTTGACTCTACTAGAGATTTTCTACCATCTTCTAGAGTAACTCTTAGCTTAACTGCTGCATGTATTTCTACCTTGTGGTTGAAGTATGCAAGTAGTAGTTCGTTGTAGTCCTTGAATACTGAACCTGTTCCCTTGGCACCTTCTTGAGCTTCTATAGTCAAGTAGTATGAACCAAGAACCATATCCTGTGAAGGAGTAGTAATAGGAGATCCATCCTTAGGTGCTAGTATGTTGTTTACTGATAGCATTAGGTATCTTGCTTCTGCCTGGGCTTCTACTGATAGCGGAACGTGAACGGCCATCTGGTCACCGTCGAAGTCGGCATTATAGGCTGTACACACTAGTGGGTGAAGCTTGATAGCCTTACCTTCAACTAGAACTGGCTCAAAGGCCTGAATTCCAAGTCTATGTAGAGTAGGGGCACGGTTAAGTAGGACTGGGTGGCTCTTGATTACTTCTTCAAGCACATCCCAAACTTCTGGTTTTACCTTTTCTACTATAGTCTTTGCAGACTTGATATTGTGGGCATATCCCTTTTCTACTAGCTTGTCCATTACGAATGGCTTGAATAACTCAAGAGCCATCTTCTTTGGAAGACCACACTGGTAGAACTTTAGTTCTGGACCAACTACGATAACAGAACGACCAGAATAGTCAACTCTCTTACCAAGTAGGTTCTGTCTGAAACGTCCCTGTTTACCCTTTAGCATATCTGATAGAGACTTAAGTGGTCTGTTACCAGGTCCTGTAACTGGTCTACCACGTCTACCATTGTCTATTAGGGCATCTACTGCTTCCTGTAGCATTCTTTTTTCATTTCTAACGATGATTTCTGGAGCACCTAGCTCAAGAAGTCTCTTTAGTCTGTTGTTTCTGTTTATAACCCTTCTGTAAAGGTCATTAAGGTCAGATGTTGCAAACCTACCACCATCTAACTGAACCATAGGTCTTAGGTCTGGCGGTATTACTGGTATAGCCTCAAGTATCATCCATTCTGGCTTGTTGCCTGACTTTTTGAAGGCTTCAACAACTTCCAATCTTCTGATTGTTCTTATTCTCTTCTGACCTGTAGCATCTACTAGGTCTTCTCTTAGTTCCTTTGACTGCTGGTCTAGGTCTATTCTCTCAAGAAGCTTCTTGACAGCCTCTGCACCTATACCTACTTCAAAGTCATAACCATACTTTTCTACTGCATTTCTGTACTCTCTCTCAGTTAGGACCTGCTTGTGGGCAAGACCTGTTTCCCCTGGATCGATTACTACATATGATGCAAAATAAAGTACCTTTTCAAGAGATCTTGGTGACATATCAAGTAGTAGTCCCATTCTTGATGGTATACCCTTGAAGTACCAGATATGAGACATAGGAGCAGCTAGCTCTATATGACCCATTCTCTCTCTTCTTACCTTGGCCTTAGTAACTTCGACACCACATCTGTCGCATACTACACCCTTGTATCTTACTCTTCTATACTTACCACAGTGGCATTCCCAGTCCTTAGTAGGTCCAAATATTCTTTCACAGAATAGACCGTCCTTCTCTGGCTTTAGTGTTCTATAGTTAATTGTTTCTGGTTTCTTGACTTCCCCTCTTGACCACTGTCTGATTCTTTCCGGTGAAGCAAGACCTATCTTTATCGACTCAAAATTGTTTAATTCAAACAAGGAGTTCTCTCCCTTCTTTCGATACTAATTTATATTCAGTGGCTCTAATATGCTCTATATCAAAACATACTCCACATTTTTCCTGTTACCCTCTAGCTAGCAAATAATATCAAAACCTCTGATGCATCCATCATTTTGGAAAGGATGCACCAAGGATTTACCTATCTACTAAAACTCTTCATCTTCAAAGTCTTCTTGAAAATCATCATCTTCCATGAAGTCTTCTTCATCTTCTGCATCAACAGAGAATTCCTCTTCTTCATAGTCATATGAATCTTCTTCAACTTCCTCAATCACATGAGTTTCTTCTATATCTTCTGGCACTATGCTCTCTATCTTAAAATCTTCTGGTATTTCTTCATCAACAGATTCCTTGATGTCTATGATCTTGCCGTCCTGGTCAAGAGCACTCACATCTAGGCAAAGTGACTGTAATTCCTTCATCAATACTCTGAATGATTCTGGCATTCCTGGCTCAGGTATGTTTTCACCCTTTACGATAGCTTCATAAGTCTCAACTCTACCCTTAACGTCGTCTGACTTAACTGTCAAGATTTCCTGAAGGATGTGGGATGCACCGTATGCTTCTAGGGCCCAAACTTCCATTTCCCCGAATCTCTGTCCACCGAACTGAGCCTTACCACCTAGTGGCTGCTGAGTTACTAGTGAGTATGGTCCTGTACTTCTTGCATGTAGCTTGTCATCTACTAGATGGTGTAGCTTTAAGTAGTACATATAACCAACTGTGATTCTATTGTCGAATGTCTCACCTGTACGTCCATCGAATAACTGTAGCTTACCATCTCTTGGGTAGCCTGCCATTTCAAGAGCGTCCATGATATCGTACTCGTTGGCTCCATCAAATACTGATGTAGCAACATGCCAGCCTAGCTTCTTAGCAGCTAGTCCCAAGTGCATTTCTAGGACCTGACCGATGTTCATACGAGAAGGTATACCCTGTGGATTCAGTACTATGTCCATAGGAGTACCATCTGCCATGAATGGCATATCTTCTTCTGGAAGGACTCTTGAGATAACACCCTTGTTACCGTGACGTCCGGCCATCTTATCTCCGACCTTTATCTTTCTCTTCTTAGCTATGTAACATCTTACTAGTTCGTTTACTCCTGGAGATAGGTCGTCTCCATTTTCCCTAGTAAATATCCTGATGTCTACTATGATACCAGATTCTCCATGTGGTACCTTTAATGAAGTATCTCTAACCTCTCTAGCCTTTTCACCGAAGATTGCTCTTAGAAGTCTTTCTTCAGCTGTCAGCTCAGTTTCTCCCTTAGGAGTAACCTTACCTACTAGGATGTCTCCTGAGTCTACCTCAGCACCTATTCTGATGATACCTCTTTCGTCTAGGTTCTTGATTGCATTTTCACCTACGTTTGGTATATCTCTAGTGATTTCTTCTGGTCCAAGCTTTGTATCTCTAGCTTCACATTCGTATTCTTCGATGTGGATAGTAGATAATCTGTCTTCCTTTACAAGTCTTTCGTTGATTAAGACGGCATCCTCGTAGTTGTAACCTTCCCATGTCATGAAGGCTATCAGACAGTTTCTACCAAGGGCGATTTCTCCTAGGTCTGTTGCAGGACCGTCAGCTATAACGTCTCCAGCCTTTACTAGTTCTCCCTTTGTTACTATAGGAGTCTGGTTTACACAAGTACCTGAGTTAGATCTCTTGAACTTAAGCAACTTGTATCTATCCTTGTCTCCGTTGTTCTTCTTTATTACTATTTCATCAGCTGATACTCTATCAACAACACCATCGTTCTTTGATACAACAACTGCTCCAGAGTCCTTAGCTGCTCTATACTCTATTCCTGTACCTATGATAGGAGCTTCTCTTCTCACTAGAGGTACCGCCTGACGCTGCATGTTTGATCCCATTAGGGCTCTGTTGGCGTCGTCGTTTTCAAGGAAAGGTATCATGGCTGTGGCAACTGATACAACCTGCTTAGGAGAGATATCCATGTAGTCTACCCTATCCTCTGATACAAGTTCAACAGCACCTAGTACAGTTCTACAGATTACCCTGTTATTTATGAATCCACCATCTTCATTAAGTGGTTCATTGGCCTGGGCTCTAACATATAGGTCTTCTTCATCTGCTGTTAGGTAGTGTATTTCGTCAGTTACAACCTTATTTACCTTGTCGTATTTTCTATATGGAGATTCTATAAATCCATATTCATTTATCTTCGCATATGTAGAAAGTGAGTTTATAAGACCGATATTTGGACCTTCTGGAGTCTCTATCGGACACATTCTACCGTAGTGTGAGTGGTGAACGTCACGCACTTCGAAGCCTGCTCTTTCTCTTGATAGACCACCTGGTCCTAGAGCTGAAAGTCTTCTCTTGTGTGTTAGTTCTGATAGTGGGTTTGTCTGGTCCATGAACTGAGAAAGCTGTGATGATCCAAAGAATTCCTTAATAGCAGCAGACACTGGTCTGATGTTTAAAAGGGCCTGTGGAGTCATAGATTCCATGTCCTGAACCGTCATCTTTTCCTTGATTACTCTTTCCATTCTAGAAAAACCTATACGAACCTGGTTCTGTAGTAGTTCACCTACACATCTGATTCTTCTGTTTCCTAGGTGGTCTATATCGTCTATATTACCAACTCTCTCCTTACCGTCTATTATATAGAATAGGCCAAATTCATATGATATAGATGCTATGATATCATCTAATAATATATGCTTTGGTGATAGGACCTTGTGGTTGGCCTTTATTACTTCCTTAAGCTCTTCATCATCTTCATACTTGTCTAGGATTTCCTTTAAAGTTGGATAATGAACCTCTGGCTTGATACCTAGTTCGTCTATATCAAAGTCAACATGGGCTCTGATATCTACAAAGTTGTTACCTATAACCTTTATTTCCTTGTCTTCAGCAACACTTACCCAAACGGCATTTATTCCTGAATTCTGGATTGCTGTTGCAGTCTCAAAGCTTATATTTTCGCCCTGCTTAACAAATACTTCACCTGTTTCTTCATTTACTACATCTCTAGTAGCTATCTTGTCCATAATCCTGTATCTTAGGGCAAGCTTCTTGTTGAACTTGTAACGTCCAACCTTGGCTAGGTCGTATCTCTTTGGATCGAAGAACAGTGAGTTTAATAGTGAAGAAGCACTCTCTACTGTCGGTGGTTCACCTGGTCTTAACTTCTTGTATATCTCTACTAGACCTTCTTCTACATTAGTAGTATTGTCCTTTTCAAGAGTAAGTCTTAGTCTCTCATCATCTCCTAATAATTCTAGGATTTCTGCATCTGAACCAATTCCTAAGGCTCTTAGAAGAACTGTAACTGGCTGCTTTCTAGTTCTGTCAACTCTTACAGATATTACACCTGTTGAGTCTGTCTCGTATTCCAACCAAGCACCCCTATTTGGTATTACTGTAGAAGATATAAGTCTGTTACCAGCCTTGTCTCTTTCTTCTGCATAGTAAACACCAGGAGATCTTACAAGCTGTGAAACTATAACTCTCTCAGCACCGTTTATTATGAATGTACCCCTGTCTGTCATTAGAGGGAAGTCACCCATAAATACTTCCTGTTCCTTGATTTCTCCTGTCTCCTTGTTGATAAGTCTTACCTTAACCTTCAAAGGAGCACAGTAAGTAGTATCTCTTTCCTTACATTCTTCAATATCGTACTTTGGCTTTTCATCTAAAGAGTAGTCAACGAACTCTAATATTAGATTACCAGTGTAATCTTCAATTGGAGACATATCGATAAATACCTCTTTTAAGCCCTCTGCCAAGAACCATTTATAAGAATCCACCTGGATTTCTATAAGGTTAGGCACGTCAGCTATTTCCTTGATCTTGGAAAAGCTCATTCTTTCTCTTTTTCCAATCGTGACTGGATGTGGTAGCACAATCTTCACCTCACTAAATTAAATTTTGATTGCATTTGTTAATTTATGAGTATACGATTAAAAATCCACCTCGCTCTTTGTAATTAAATGCAGAAATTTACCTTTGCGAGCCCACTTTATTAACCGTAATATACAAAATAAGTGTTTAATGACTTTTATGGCTTGATTTTTTTAGGAAATTGTGAACCCTTTGATTTTCAAGTACAAGAACTTTTTCTCAATCTTAAAAATCCGAGTTTCAACCTAAAAATCGGCCTAATCTCTCATATTAAACAGTATTTTATTATACACGTTTTTTGTATTTTTTTCAAGCCCTTTAGAACTTTTTGTTTTTCCAAAATTGCAATATCAATTTGTACACTTTTTGTTTTTTAATGTTAATTCGCAAAGTAGATTCTAGTAAATCCTTGAAAGTAGAATTTAACATGATATATCTATGGCTAGCCTCAAGGGAAAAACGCCTTATGAAATATTTGAGTTTACATACGTTAAAAAAATATCTTGGGAACAGAACTCTAAAACTGGCTAAAAGAGAAACGAAACTAGAGTTAAATGGGGGTCAACCATACGAGGATTAATCATTCAAAAAGAGGATATATTGCACTCTTTTTTTTGAATGAATTTATCAAAAAAATCTCAAATGGGGTATAATAGTATTGAAAGCAAAATAATGGGAGAATTTCTATTGTTTTATTAGAAATATCATAACAACGAATTTATGGAGGAGAAAAATGTTAAAAAATCAATTAAAAAAATTGACTGTAGCAGCGTTGATTGCGGCTATGATTGTGCCAGCAAGTGTATCAAATGCTGCGGAACAAAAAGTTATAAGAATTTCAGGCAAGGATAGAATCGCAACATCTGTAGAAATATCCAAATCAGCATATTCCACATCTGAAAATGTCGTACTTGCAAGTGGATTCAACTTTGCAGATGCATTATCAGCAGGTCAACTTGCATCGGCACTTAACGCGCCACTATTATTATCTTCAAAAGATAAGTTGGATAATGAAACTGAAAGCGAAATTAATCGTTTAAAAGCAAAGAATGTTTATATTGTTGGTGGAAATCATACCATCAAAAAGAGCAGTGTTGATTCTTATTTGAAAAAGAAAAACATCAAAGTAACTAGATTAGAAGGTAACAACAGATATAAAACTTCAGAAAAAGTAATGGAGAAAACTAAGGAGTTTATCAATCCACAATACTTGCTAATCGCAAGTGGCAAGGACTTTCCAGATGCATTAGCTGCAACATCACTTATGGTAAATCACAAATCAGTAATGGTTTTAAGTGATGGTAATTCTTACCCTAGTTCAAACTTAAAAGAAATTGCAATAGGTGGTAAAAAGCAACTTCCGTTAGAAAAATTCAAAGGAGAAAGAATTTCAGGAAGAAACAGATATGAAACTGCGCTTGCAATAGCCAAGAGATCATTTAATGATAATGAAAATGTCGTTTTAGCAAGTGGACAAGTTTTCGCAGATAGCTTGTCAGCAGTAAGTTTAACTAAAAAACACAATGCGCCAATTATTCTTACTGAATTCGAAAATCTTACTAAAAATACTAAAGAGTATTTGAATAAGAAAGAAAGTATATATATTGTTGGCGGATTCAAAACTATCGATAAGGATATTTTAGCAAATATTACTTCTGAAGAAAAATACGAAAGAAACAAAGAAAGAATTAAAGATCAAATCAAAAGCCTTGAAGAAGAAGCTAAACAATTCGAAGAAACTAGTAAACCTAAAATCGAAGAAGCGAACAAGAAAATTTCTGAAGTAGATGCTTTATTATCAAAAACTGATGAAAGAATAAAAGAGGGGGCATTTGCATTCTTCCCATGGGTAGTAGAAAATTATCCGGAATACAAGGAAGATGTGGATAAAGGGCTTGCAATATTGAATGAATTTTATGAAAAAGGCGATGTTAGGAAGACACCTGAAGACGCAACATCCTATGAAAACATGGTAATGACTGCAGATTGGCTTGAACAATTAAACGGTTTAAGATTAAAGGATGAACACTTCACAGGTTTGAAAAAATTAGATACTAATTTTGAAATTCTAGCTAAGGCTATGGTTAGTTGTGATAGATCATTGGATTACACTAAAGGTCACAGACACACATTTAGTGTTTGGGAAAATTTATACTGGGGAGCTACAAATCCATTTAAGGGATGGTATGATGATGAAAAATTAGTTTATGAAGAATTGATGAATACAATAAACACTAAATATTCTGCAGAGAATAAAGATGTTGCGCTTGAAAAGGCAAAAGCCGATTTTATGATAAAATACAACGGAGAAAAACCTGTAATCGGTCATTACACTAATATTTTAAGTGATAGCATTAATGTTGTCGCTGTAACTAAAAATTCTTCACAAAATGGATATTTTAGAAATACATTTTGTATGAATGGAGATTTCGGACATAGATATAAAACTTTTATTTCCGAAGAAAAATACCGCGAAATCATCAATGCATACGCTAAGATTAACGACAAGAAATATCTTCTTGAAGAAAAAGCAAGTGCACAAAAAACTATAAAAGATATTGAAAACGAAAAAAATTCAAGAAAACAAAAAATTCAAAATCTCAAAAAAGGAAACACTGAAAAGATTATTAAAATCAAATAAAACATCAAACTTGCGGAACAAGAATTAGAAAAAGCGGAAAAAGATTATAATATTCACAAAGTGTTATATGACAAAGTTAAATAGTTTTAGAGGTGGACACAAATGAAAAAAATCTTAGTTACAGGCGCAACAGGTCAAATAGGCGGAGATTTAATATCCGAATTATCTAGAATATATGGTAAGGACAAGGTCATAGGAAGTGCAAGAAGAAAAGATCCTCTAGACCTAGACTGCAATCGTTATTATTCAATGGACTGCAGAAACCTTGATGATTTCTATAGGATAGCCAAGGAGGAGAAGGTCGATACAATACTCCACCTTGCTGCAATACTCTCAGCCAAGGGCGAGGAAGATCCAAACCTACTTTGGGATATAAATGTAAACGGACTCTACAATGCCCTTGAAGTCTCAAAGGAGATTGGAGCAAGTCTTTTTGTGCCTAGCTCAATCGGTGCATTTGGTCCATCTACACCAAAAGACAGGACCCCTCAAAATACAATCCAAAGACCAACTACAGCTTATGGAGTGAGCAAGGTGACCGGAGAACTCCTATGTGACTATTACCACCAAAAATACGGATTAGATACGAGGGGGGTTAGGTTTCCAGGATTGATATCCCACAAGACACTTCCAGGTGGAGGAACTACAGACTATGCTGTACACATCTACTATGAAGCGATTAAAAATAAGCACTACACTTCTTTCATAGACAAGGGTACCTACATGGACATGATGTATATGCCAGATGCTATAGATTCAATTATCAAACTAATGGAGGCAGATCCCGACAAACTTATAGATAGAAATGCATTTAACGTTTCTTCTATGTCATTCGAGCCAGAAGATATAAAAAGATCAATACAAAAATATATACCAGAATTCACTATGGATTACGATGTAGACCCTATCAGGCAGTCTATAGCAGGTTCTTGGCCTAATTCACTTGATACTAGTCAGGCAAAGCTACAATGGGGCTTTAAACCAAGATATGACCTAGACGCCATGACAAAGGATATGTTAGACAATCTCAAAAATAAAATATAGCATTTAAATACAAAAATTAAAGGGAGAAAGTATAACCAGTCTATCAAGACCAGAGATACTTCCTCCCTCTTTTTTTAAAAATAAAATCATCTACAAAACCACATATAGTTTTATAGGCTTTGTTTTATTCAAGTACCACTATATCTCCATATAAGGCACTACTACATCTTTCCTATAATATTCATAAGCTCCTGATTATTCATAAGCTCTACACCAGATATTACTATAGATATAATTAAAAATACAAATACTGCAGCAACAGATGTTCCACCCTTTGCTATAATTTCAGACTTTCTCTCTTCTCCTCTTGAGCTTATAGCCTCTATATCCTTCTTTGCATGCCTAAAATACAACCAATTGGCAGTAGCTGGCACCAAAAATGTAATTATAAGGCTTATCACATGTAAAAATCCTATCTTTTTAGTGAGTAGGCCTAGCGCTGTGGAAACAACCAGTAATATACCTGACTCTATATACATCTTTCTATAGGCCATCCATAATACAGGAACAAATAGGGCCGGCCAATTCCACCCGATCTTAGACTCACTGTCTATTATATCCTCAAATCTTGTTGAGTAATACACCTCTTTTTTGGGACCAACATACAGCTCCAACTCTTCAAGAAGGGACATACTATTGTTAGTAGTGTATGTTTCATTTTCAATATCTTTTATTACCTCTTTTACAGTTTCACTTCTCTCTTGACCAAGGTCATTATTTTCCGAGCTCATATTTTCTTGTGCATTTTCTTGCCTAGAGATATTTTTATTGTCTTCCATAATTTTATCCTCCCCAATATTATAAAACTGACTCAAAGTATTTTTTAATTGCTAATTCAATTCATTTAATTATATCATAGGGTATATAAATCCTCAATTAAATTAATATATTTTAGAGTAATCTTTTTTATTATCAACTTTTTCTAAATCACTCTAAGTAACAAGTTTTTCATCAAATTATTTTTCCAAGATAGAGGGAAATCTACCCCTTACCCACCACAACTTAATAATTACTTTTTAGTTACTTTATAGTTACTTATTAGACACTGTATTTTTGTATTCTATCATTTTAGTCACTTAAAAGGTACTTTTTATTAGCAATTTAACATTACATAAGTTCCTTATTAGTTACTTTTTTATAATATACTATTATTTGTGTAGCTATTTAGGAACTAATATGGTATAATCATACATAGACAATAGAAAGAACAAAACAAATATAATCTAATATAATAAAATAAGACATATATTATTCAAACGATAATTTTGGAAGATAATTAAGAGGATAATTAAGAGGATAACTAAGAGGAGGAAGAAAAATGGATACACAAATAATAGGATTAGATATAGGTAGAGGCTATGTAAAGGGCTACTCATTATACAACGAAAACGAGTATTCATGCCTATTTAAGAGCGTTTATGGAGACGGAAGAAACATATCATTGGAAGACTATAAAGACAACCCGATCTACATAGAAATCGAAGGTACAGAATACTTTGTAGGAGCCTTATCTGAAAAAGAGAGTATGAAATGTATAAGAAATGCCGGTGATAGCAAGGTTTCACCTGTTGTAAAAACACTTATAAGCGCTGCACTATCAGAAATAGCAGTATCTGACAACGTAAGTATTATGCTAGGTGTACCATACAAGATATTCAAGAAATCAACTTTGAAGGAAGTACAAAAGGAATACAAGGACACTACTATATCAGTGAAAAACAAGATAAACAACAGTGTCAAAACAATAAACATAGAGAACATCAACATATTTAGGGAAGCAGATGCAGCCCTAATATACGCCATGGACGGCAAAATAAACGACAAGAACCCAGTAGGCATGGTAAATGTAGGCTTTAGAACTACAGAGCTTAGCTACTTCGACAAGGGCTTTAAGTTCAATGACAAGCTTTCAACTACTATAGAATCAGGTAATCAGAACGCCTTGAAGCTAGTACAAAAAAGGCTTGTAGATATAGGTATCACTAAGAGCCTTCCAGAAATAGACTCAGCCGACGACTACCCAGAGTTAAAAGATCTTGCATACACACTTACTTCTGATGATACCAACGAAATAATCGAAGAAACATGGAATAACCTAGATGAAATGAACATCTATGTATCAGGTGGAACTAGCTTAAACCTTAACTTAAACGATAAATTTACAGTAGTAGATGACAGCCAGATGGCAACTGCTAAAGGCCTGTATGAGGTTGGTGTTAGACTTGAAAAATAACAGGATCAGACTAACTTCATACATTAGTCCAGACCTTGATGATTTGATAGAAGAGTTCATGGAAGAAAATAACATATCGACAAAGAGCCAGGCACTAGAGAGAATGCTCATCGAATTTAGGTATATGAGAAATGAGGTTGAGTTTCTAAGAGGTGTAGTAGGTGGCGGTGGTATGACGGGTAGCTTTGGCTATAGCAGGCCACCAGTAGGTCGTAGAGCAGCTTCAAAACCAATTGACAAGGTAAAGACTAGCATAGACGATATATACTCAAATATGCCGGATTAAACATAACAAAAAGAGGGAGTAAGCTTAAATACTATCCCTAAACATCGAAAAACACCGAGGGTGAAATCCCTCGGTGTTTTCGTATATTTAATTTCTATATTTTTACTCGTTCAAGCTAAGTATTGACGCATCTGTATTAAAAGTATTTATATTCCCTAAAATCAATACATCTGTAACCTCAGCATTATTCATTAAATCTTTGATACTACCAGTAAAGTATCTCATGTCTACCACATTTATTTCAGAGAAGTTGTTCACCAAGAAAGGCAACATAGCATTTGCATAGGAGTCCTTTATAACCAACAACTTTCTTTCCGTATCTATGTTTGTTCTTATCCTGATCTGAGTGTGGTTACCTCCAGTGAAGACCTGGTAAGGATCCTTTGTAGATAACTTAGATACATCATATAGACTGGCTACCTTCTTCTTTGTATCAAAGTACTTGACAAGTACTGGATTGTTGTCCTGTTGCAGGCTAAGGTACAATTGATCCGGTTTACCAATACCAGCTGCATTCTTGTAGTAGAGGCTTCCATAGAAATCATTGCTAGCAAGTGAATTTGTAAAGGAATTTCTGTTCGCAGGTTGTAAATTCATGGCCTTACAATAGTCCTCGTAGGCTGCATAGGCCCCTTCTACAGTCCAGTGATGGTCTGTCTTAAAGTACAGCTGCTCATTGTTCTTTAGCCTGTTAAAAGTGCTTATAACATCAACTAACTTGACCTTTGAATTTAACTTTGACTTTAGAACCTTCATATACTCAGTCTGTGAATCTTCCGGCGCAAACTTAGGTAGGTAGTTCTTGTATATCTCGACCTTATTAGGAGACAGCAAGACTGATACATTCAATTTAGAATTGTTTTGAGCAAACTTATTAATTGCATCAATCTTGGTCTGTGTAACCTCATCACTCGCCATCTTGAACCCTTCCATCAAGTAACCGTCTTTACCTATATAGACACCATTTATCTTGTCCTTACCTGTTAGGAGATCAAACCTTGACTTTGCCTTTATAAATCCTGATCTCATAGGGAATTGGTCAGACACATAATCAGAGAATTTTGAACTATATTTTCCAGATACTATATCACTTATAGATAGCGCCGGTCTCTGTTCAAGCGTCCTATTTTCTGCTTCAGATTTAGGAAGATCCTTATGAAGTATGTTCATAACCAACAACAAGACCATAAGGCCCATGAATACAAGGGAAAATACTTGATTAAATTTCTTATCAAGTTGCTTTTTCTTTTCTTGAGATACACTGAGTTTCTTCTCCCCTCCATGAAGCAAGAAGTTAAAGAAAACACTTATGCCATGGATAACTACAAACATCAGGTTAGAAAAGTTAAAAGTCTTTGAAGATTTTTCTCTTTTTATCCTTGTTTTTTTATTATCGTCCAAGCCCCTAGAAGGCGTTTTTAGCTTTCCTTTATTGACATTTATATTGTTGGTACTATTTCTCTTAGTATCCGGTTTATATTGGCTTGTAGGGGCTTTTTTAGCATGTTTTGTTTCAGATTTAATAGCGACCTTGGTCTTCTTAGTCAGTTTATCATTTTTCTTAGGGACTTCCTTTCTAGGACCAACTTGCTTAGTCGGTCTAGGTTTCTTGGCATCTATTTTTTTACTCTTAGTTTTGGACTTTGTTTTTTTGGATGCATACTTCTTGGGTCCTATTTTTTTGGTGCCCCTACCAAGGGTATCTTCAGCATCCAAATCCATCAATATTCTAAGGCTTTCAGGCATTTTCGGTTCTTCATAACGTACTTTTTTCATATCCTACTCACCTCCATTTAAAATTTAAAATATAGGAATGGACTGAAGCTGTCTCCAACAAGAGATGCTACAGATAGGTAAAGAACTACAATATAGAATACTGACATTCCTATATATCCCCTCTTACCAAACCTAGACTTTATATTATTTATAACTTTCATTACAAAAGGTGTAGAACCTATAATCGCTGGTAACATCAACTTCCAAGAAGTCTTTATGATGTGTAGGGCCTCTTTATCAACGAGACCTGTAGATCCAAATATAAACATATTTGAATAGAATTTAAATATCTCAGAAAGGCTAGTAAAGTCAAATAATACCCATCCCATAACAACTATCAGCAAGCAGTATAGGCTTTGTATCTTCTTATTTGTTTTGGCTAGTCTCCTTCCCAAGCTAAGCTTTTCAAAATATATAAGTAAGCCGTAGAAAAGCCCCCAAAGGACAAAGTTCCAATTAGCTCCATGCCATAGACCTGTAACCATCCAAACTACAAATATATTCCTCATATTTATAAGCTTTGAACACCTATTTCCTCCAAGTGGAAAATATATATAGGTCTTAAACCAGTTTCCTAATGATATGTGCCATCTTCTCCAAAACTCTGTTGCAGACTTGGCCACATAAGGATAGTTAAAGTTTTCGGCCCATTCAAATCCCATCATATATCCAAGGCCTATAGCCATATCTGAGTAGCCACTAAAGTCAAAGTATATCTGTAGGGTATAGGCTATTATACCCAACCAAGCGGTCATAGCAGACATTTCAAGACCTGGAATACCCTTGACACTGGCCCATATAAGAGCCATGTTATTGGCTATGAGTACCTTTTTACCAAGACCTATAATAAACTTTTCTACTCCCCTACCAAAGTGGTCAATATCATTTGTCCTAGATTTTAACTGACCTTCCATCTCTGAGTACTGAACTATAGGTCCTGCACCAGCCTGAGGAAATATAGATATGTACAGAGCAAAATCTGCGAGAGATTTTTGAGGCCTTGTCCTAGCTGTATACACATCAACTATATATGATATTATCTTGAATGTATAAAATGATATACCAAAAGGAAGCGGTAAATCTATTATCTTAAGGTTTAGTCTAGTAATAAAATTAAAGTTATCGATTAAAAATCCATAATATTTAAAGAATCCTAGAATTGCTATGTTAAATACTATTAGACATACCATGTAGAATTTGGCTTCTTCTCTACTCGTTCTAATCCTGTGTATATGCCTAACCCCAAACCAAGTCACCAAAATAGACAGCAACAAAAGTAAAAGATAGGCAGGCTCTCCCCAACTATAAAAAATCAAACTCAGTACTAATAAGCTCTTATTCTTTAACTTCTTCGGAGTCAAAGCGTAGACAATCATAGCTAGAGGGAAGAAATAAACTAAAAATGTTAAACTAGTAAAACTCAATTATCATCCCCCCTTACTTATAAGAATTTTTAATAGCTTCATCAATTGCTTTTTGGTTCTTAGAAGAAATAAAGTATATGTAATCACCCTTTTTCTTCAATTGACTGTTGCTGATTATCGTATATTGGTCAGGCGCATAGTTTTTAAAAGAATTAGATTGGGCATCAATTCTAGCCTGAATCTTGGCCATAACAGGATCTGTCATACCTTTTTTGCATTTTACTATCAAAATCTCTGTAGCCTCCATATTGGATTTAGGAGCCAGCAAAGTATAAGCTTCAACCTCAAGCTTATCTATACCATAAAGCTTTCTAAGAGTAGCATCATTTCCCATGACCATATTATCCATACTGACCCGGTTCTCAATCTGACTAGATAGCTCCTTAAAGTCTATATCCCTTACTTTTACAAACTGATATGCAAGTATAAATACTATAAGGACAATTCCCCAAAGTATGGCATACTTTTTCCTATACATGGAACTCATCTTCATAGGCTTTCTATTTACAAACCTGTCCTTTATGGATTCCTTGGGCCTATTACCACCCTTTACAGTGTCTTCTATTTCTTCACTTGTAATTATTCTGAGCCTAGCTGTCTGTTCATAATTGGAGGCATTAGGCTGTTTTTTATCCCTTTTATCACTCATATTCTACCCTCCTATATATTCTCGCTCAAGAATTGAAGCCAATTTAGGTAGAATCCATACTTAAAATGTATTCCATCCTGCTCAAATTGTTCTTCATCGTTTACAAGGCCATCAGAAGATAAGAATGTAGCACCTGTCTCATTTGCTGCAGCCTTTGCAGCCTTAGTGAATTCACTGATATTCTCGTTGCTTATTCGATAATCCTTGGCCTTAGATATCCTATCAAGAACTGGTAGAGGAGCCTGAATATATATTTTAACACCCTTATCAACCGCCTTGATATCCTTGATCAACTTGATGTAGTTTTTCCTAAAAACATCCGGAGAATAAGCAGTGATGTCATTAGCTCCATACAATATGACTATGCTCTTTGGCTTTAAGCTCTTGACTTCATTTATATGCTTGCGAGCCTGTAATACGTGCTCACCCTTCATGGCTAGAACACTGGCTGCATCTAGAATATTAGCTTCCCTAAGGTACTCAGTTATAGAATCGCCCAAAAATACCACATCATCAAACCTGCTCCTAGCACTCTTGATATCGAACTTTCCTAGCTGTGTATCCTTATTAACCTTATTTATTTCCCTCTCAACATCATTGATGTTTTGTTTTTCTAGCTTTGTCAAAAAGTTTTTGGTCCAACTAATACTTTCAGAATCCGTTTTTAGTGAGCCAGCCGCAAATACTTGACTCGCCATCACAGATGTAATTAAAATACCAGTGATAGTTAAAATTCGTTTCTTCATAAGTTATATTACCACCCATCCAAATATTATGCCGCTTAAAAAATTGTAAAAGCTGGCATTCTACGTTTATTATATCATGTAAGCAGACTTTAGGTAACTACTATTAACAAAGTATTCTTAATTAACAGCTTATTGTCCACAAAAAATAAACAAAGTCCACACCCTGCCTTGTGCGTGGTTAATTATACAACAAAAAAAGAGCCCCCCGATCCTAACGATACAGACGACCCCTTCTTATCAAATTAAATGCTATTGTTTAATCTTAATTAATATCTAAATAAAGTCTTAATTATTTAACTTCTACAGTTGCACCAGCAGCTTCAAGCTTTTCCTTGATCTGTTCTGCTTCTTCCTTAGATACGCCTTCCTTAACAGCCTTTGGAGCGTTGTCAACAACTTCCTTAGCTTCCTTTAGTCCAAGACCAGTTATAGCTCTAACTTCCTTGATTACTCCAACCTTTGAAGAACCAGCTGATGCTAGTATTACATCAAACTCAGTCTTTTCTTCACCAGCAGCTCCACCAGCAGCTCCACCAGCAACCATTACTGGAGCAGATGCAGATACACCGAATTTTTCTTCTGCAGCCTTAACTAATTCATTTAATTCTAAAACTTTCATGTTTTCTATAGCTTCTAATATCTGTTCTATTGTCATTTTATTGCACCTCCGTGTGTTATTTTTAAATTCTTTTTAATATTGACCGACCGAAAATGGTCATAAACTATATCCTAGGCTATGCAGCCTCTTGGACCTCTTTTTTGACTATGCTTCTACTGCTTCGTCCTGCTTCTTTGCAACAGCATCCAATAAGTAAACAAAGTTTGACATTGGAGCCTTCAAGCTGCCAAGAAGTTTTGCGATAAGTTCTTCTCTTGATGGTATTGCTGCAAGAGCAACTATCTTAGCTTCATCGTAGAATTCACCTTCTACAACACCCATCTTTAGAGAGATCTTATCAGGGTTCTTATCCATGAATCCCTTTAATATTCTAGCTGGAGCAACTGGATCTTCATATCCGAATGCTATAGCGTTTGGACCTACTAATTCAGTATCATTGAAGTTAGCATATGCTTCACCTTCTATAGTCTTAGCAGCTCTTCTTACAAGTGTATTCTTGTATACCTTGTAATCTACACCAGCTTCTCTCATCTGACTTCTTAATTCTGTAACCTGTTCAACTGTTAGTCCCTTGTAATCTACAACGATAACAGAAGCAGCCTTTTCTAGCTTTTCAGCAATCTCAGCTACAACAGCTGATTTCATTTCAATAGCCTTACTCATTTCTTAGTGCACCTCCTTCACAAAAATAAAGTTTAGCACTCACCGTAAAAATAAAAGTCCTCCCTATCATAGACAAGGAGGACGCAAGTATCACGTATATCGCAACCTCGGTGGGAAATTAAGTCATACAACACCCACTGTCTACGGCAAATCTATTCTTTTTCAACATTGACAATAATATCATATTTGTCAACCTGTGTCAACAGTTTTTTAATTATTCAGTAACTCTAACTGGGTTTACTCTTACTCCAGGACCCATTGAAGAAGCAACTGTTACGCTTCTTAGGTACTGTCCCTTTGCAGCAGATGGCTTAGCCTTTATTATAGCTTCCATTAATACCTTGAAGTTATTGAATAATTTTTCCTGACCAAATGATGCCTTACCAACTGGAACGTGGATGATATTAGTCTTATCAAGTCTATATTCAACCTTACCAGCCTTGATTTCATCAATAGCCTTAGCTACATCAAATGTAACTGTACCAGACTTAGGGTTTGGCATTAATCCCTTAGGACCAAGTACTCTACCTAGTCTACCTACTACACCCATCATATCTGGAGTAGCAACTACTATATCAAAGTCAAACCAGTTTTCTCCCTGGATCTTCTGAACTAGTTCTTCAGCACCTACAAAATCAGCTCCTGCAGCTTCTGCTTCCTTAGCCTTTTCACCCTTAGCGAAAACTAATACTTTCTTTGTCTTACCTGTACCGTGTGGTAGCACGATAGCACCTCTAACCTGCTGATCAGCATGTCTAGAGTCAACACCCAACTTGATGTGGGCTTCTACTGTTTCATCGAACTTTGCACTTGCAGTATCAACTACTAGTCCAAGAGCTTCTGATCCATCATAGTAAACACTTCTGTCTACTTTAGCGATCGCCTGAGCGTATCTCTTACCTCTTTTTGCCATTTTAAATTCCTCCTTGTGGTAATTACGGTTTTTAACCTCCCACTATTAGGCACTGCCTATATAGCGAATAAATAAAATATGCTATTATCGCCAATTATGACGATAATCAGCATTCACTTTAGACTTAATTAGTCTATAACTTCAACACCCATACTTCTAGCTGTTCCAGCGATCATTCTCATTGCTGATTCAACTGAAGCTGCGTTTAGGTCCTTTAACTTTAACTCAGCGATTTCTCTAACCTGAGCTGAAGTTATCTTACCAACCTTCTTCTTGTTTGGTTCTCCTGACCCTGACTGTAGGTTGATTGCCTTCTTGATAAGAACAGCTGCTGGTGGAGTCTTAGTTATGAAACTGAAAGATCTATCCTGATATACACTGATTACTACCGGTATAATCATTCCTGCCTGATCTGCTGTCTTAGCATTGAATTCCTTTGTGAACGCCATAATGTTAACACCGTGCTGTCCTAGTGCTGGTCCAACTGGTGGAGCTGGAGTAGCCTTTCCTGCAGGTATCTGTAATTTAATCTGTCCAATAATTTTCTTAGCCATTTTATTGCACCTCCTTATACTTTTTCTATATTTTCAAGCCCTAGAGTTACTAGTGCCTTTCTACCAAATGCATTTACATAGACTTTTACTTCTCTTTTTTCAATGTTTACATCGTCAACTTCTCCAACATTATCGACAAAGGCTCCACTGATAACCTTAACTGTATCTCCAGGAGCTAAATCTATCTCACCACTAATAATCTTAGAAGCTGGTAGCTCTATTCCCATCGCCTTTACCTCATCAACTGTCAAAGGTACTGGCTTTGATCCTGGGCCAACAAATCCTGTTACACCCTTTGTATTTCTGACAATGTACCATGATTCGTCTGTCATTTCCATCTTTACTATTACGTAACTTGGAAATACTTTTCTCTGTGTTAGTTTTTCCTTACCTGTCTTAGTAGTTGTAACTACTTCCTCAGTAGGCACTATCACCTGTTCGATAATGTCTTCCATACCTCTGTTTTTTACAGTATTTTCAATTGTCGTTTTGACCTTGTTTTCATGTCCTGAGTATGTATGTACGACATACCATTTTAAATCTCTTTCTTCTGACATCAAAATCATCCTTTCAAAGTTGCCAAACTACTTAACTATCAAGCTAAGTACTTTTGATAAACCTGTATCCACTAGCCATACAAAGACTGTTGATACAACTACAACCCCTAGTACGACACCTGTCTTACTAGCAAGTTCTTTTTTTGTCGGCCAAGTAACCTTCTTTAATTCTTGTCCAGTTCCTTTTACAAATCCGACCTTTTCTTGTGATAATTCTACGTTTTCTTTAGCCATTTACTCACATCCTTATCTTATTATTTAGTTTCCTTATGAGTAGTGTGCTTCTTACAGAACTTACAGTATTTCTGCATTTCTATTCTGTCAGGATTGTTCTTCTTGTTCTTAGTAGTATTGTAATTTCTCTGACCACACTCTGTACATGCTAATGTTACTTTAACTCTCATCGTTACACCTCCAAATTAGATTTTTATATGATGATATAGCTTCCTGAAAAAATCAAGTAACTATTACCTTCCGCAATTAATTTTATATATTTTTCCAACTCAAACTAACGACTATAACAAAGCCGTCTTACATAGAATACTATATAGACGGCTAAATGTCAATTATTTTGAACATATTTATGTGTTTAATTTAATTTTGTTTTTTCTGAGGATGACTCAGATTACTCAAAGTTTATTTTTCAGTAAACTTCTCAAATATACTGCTAATCTTTTCCATATACATTTTTTTAGCTTGCTGGCTTTCTATATTAGTATCAACCATTGAAGTATATAAGTCTTTAACTTCATTTATATTCAAATACCTCAACTTTTCTCTTACAACTGGAAATTCACCTATTAAATATTTAATGTCACTCTCTTTAAAGTCACTTTCTTTATTCAATACAGAATAAATAACATATTCATTGTAATTGACTTTAATATTTTCCAGGCTAGGATCAAGAGCATTGTTTTTTATAATCAACTTAGAAAACTTCTTGTAATCATCTTCCTCTATTTTTTTGTCTCCATCAAAATAATTTATTCTCTCCAATGAAGAATAAAAAACTTTCATCTTATCCAAAAAATCTAGTAGTTTATCCTCGCCTTGTTTTTCTGATATATCTTCATTTTTATACTCATACATAAATAAATTGCCTGTATCTATTATGGTCATATATTCCTGTCTTTTATCTTTCCCACTGTTGCCGTAATATACTAAGCCTACAATAACCATAGACAATATTATAGCAAAAAGTGTAAAACAAGCATTCTGATTTTTGTTTTTCATAGTAACTCACCTATCTAAAAAGTAAGAGTTTCCTGAACTATCTTTTCACCCCTAACCCTTCTTAACAAAGAATTTCCAAAGTCTCCACCATCATTATGGAAATTATAGTATCCTGGTGGCAGTTATCCTTAAATTTGCTTTCGCATATTCTACCGCACCCTCTGCATCATAACTTGGTATAGCCTTTGTTGAAATCATATTTTTAATACTTTCCTCAAAATAGACCGATTTATCAGATAACTTAGTTAAGAGACTGCTGTCTACATCATTTGAACAATCGTTCAACCTAGTCAAAAGCGAATATAACAAATCTGCATACTCCTCATCACTTAAATGGTAGCACTGTTGCCTCAGTTCGTCGTAGTTTTGGATGATACATTCCATTTTGGGTTTGTCCAACTTCGCTATACCATCATCAAAGTTTTTCTTCAAAAAACAGTCCAACTTAAATCATTTTCGTGGTATTCAGCATCCCCAGAAATACCATTTTCTGCATAATTTGAATCATCTGACAACACTACCATCATCTTGAAAATGCAAGTATAGCCGATAATAGCATAGTCTCTTGGTTCATTTTAATTTTCATAATAGCAGGATGTATTTTTGAAATACTCTTCTACAACTTCATCTGGACTTTTAAATTTTAAACTTGTTTTTGCCGTACTATTATATCTTCTTTCATGCTTTGCCACCTGATTTATCAGATCTTTTTCGCTAGTAAATACTTTTCGATTCTTGGATAGTAAAATCATTAAAACTACATAACTTTTCACTTGACAAATATCGCTTAATTATATACAATAATATTGAGAATATTCTTGATACTACACATCGAATTAAAAGGAGAAACATTTATGAAACTGAAAAACAAATTTTTTGTAACTTTTTTATTATCCGCATTGTTGATATCAAATATCCAGATAATATCTAATGCTTATGAACCAGATTCATCTGCACCTGAAATAAATAAAAATATTGTCAGTTCAAGTGCAAGAAGTGATGTTACAGTTAAATCCATTAACCCAGTTAGGTATAGGAAAGAAAACGTCAGAAAATCCACTGAGTATTCACCCTACAAACGTGCATCAAAAAGTTATGGAAGAGGCTTCACTATTTCTGTAGACAGAAGTGTTTCATTCTCTGTTACAGCAAGCGGTGCAGACGGTCTATATAGTCTCGGCGCAACAGTATCTCATAAAGAAAGTGCAACAAGAACTAATAAGAAATATAAGATGGCATATATAGGTTGTAGGTGCCGCTATTCAGTAGAAAGAGGAACAAGAGTAGTTTATAATGCCATGAATGGTAAAATTCTTGGAAAGAACCCTTACGTTGTTAAAAAACCTGTTTCTTACCAGTATGAATTATGTCCGGACAGGTAAATTCTATGAATGGAAGAATTAATAAAAAAGACTTAGGAATGGCTCTAATACTTATCGATATATGTATATGTATCCTGGTTTATTTATATTTATCAAGAACCGTTCCAATAGACAATAATGAAATCCTAAATATACTTTATTTCGGAAGAAGCAAGTTATTTATCATCGGTCTGTTTCTGATTTTGTTGGATAAACTAGAGCACAATAATAAATAAATTCAATTTATTTAAAATAAAGAGTATGCAGAAAGCTCTAAATTAAAATAAGTCCTTCTATGGTAACCTAATATCATAGGAGGACTTTTAAGGTTCTTCTCCAAGTCTTTGTAAATAATCCCCCTTTAAACATAGATTTGAATAAAAGGGGGATATACTTATAAGATTATTATATTTCTCTTGTTGCTTCTTTTAACCAAGCTCTTTCTTCATCTGTTAGATGTGGTCCTATGATTTCATACACTTTTTTATGGTACTTGTTCAATTCTTCCTTGTCTGAATCAGTCAACATATCAACATTTATCGCATCAAAGTCAAATGGGCAATATGTGATAGCTTCAAACTCCATAAACTGGCCATACTCTGTCTTTGGTCCATACTTAACTAGCAATTCATTTTCCAGTCTGATACCATGTGAGCCTGCTATATATATACCTGGCTCATTTGTAATTACCATACCCGCTTCAAATGGGTGTATTTCATGCTTTCTCACCTGCCACCTGAAACCTGTTGGTGGTTCGTGGATATTGCCTAGGTATCCAACTCCGTGACCTGTACCGTGGTTGAAGTTTCTTCCTGCATCCCAGAATGGTTGTCTAGCTAATATATCTAGGTTTAATCCTGTACAACCATACATAAATTTAGCCTTGCCTAGTCTTAGGTTGGACTGAAGTACTGTAGTATAATCGTCTTTCATTTCCTGAGATATTTCTCCTAGAGCTGTCGTCCTAGTGATATCAGTTGACCCCTGCATATAGTTAGCACCTGTATCTGTCAAGAACAATGTTCCCTCTGCAAGATTTACATTAGTTTCTTCTGTAGCAGCGTAGTGAACTATGGCTCCATGCTCTCCAAAACCTGCTATAGGTTCAAAGCTTGGGCAGATAAAATCACCTTGGTCTACTCTAAGTGATTCTAACTTGTCTGATGCTGACATTTCTGTTTCTTCACTTATCTTGCCATTTTTAACCAACTCTTTCATCCAGTAGATAAACTTTGTATGAGCTATACCGTCTTTTATGTGGGCCTTTATTATATTGTCTATTTCAACATCATTTTTTATAGCCTTCATGAGTATTGTAGGGTTCATAGCCTCTACTACCTTCACAGACTCTGGTATATTCTTATACATAGCATAGTTCAACCTATCTGGGTCAACTAGAACACTTGTCTTTAAAGATTTTACATCTTCATAGATATCATTGTATGGCTTTATAACTACATTGTCCTTTACTAATATAGCCTTTATCTCATCGCTTATCTTGTCCTCATTTATGTATAATACAACCTTGTCATTGTAAACTATTGAATAACAAAGAATAAGTGGGAAGTACTCAACATCCCTACCCCTTATATTTAGCAGCCAGCCTGTATCATCAAGTGTTGTTATGATATGGGCTTCTGCACCAAATTTTTTCATCTGTGCCCTTACTCTTTCTATCTTGCTAGCAGCAGATTCACCACTGTATTTTTCATCAAGATAGAATATTGGTTCCTCAGATAGGGGAGGTCTATCTTCCCATACTTCATCAACTAGGTCAAGATCGTAAACTATGCTACCATTTTTAGCCTTTACTATAGATTCTAGTTCTACACCGTCACCAAATGGAACAGACCTACCGTCAAAGCCTAAGACCCCACCTTCTTTTAATTCACTCTCTACAAACTCATTTATTGTAGGAACATTTGGCTCACCCATCTTGTATAGGTCTACACCTGAACCCTTTAACTGGTTGCCAGCCTGTAGGAAATATCTACCATCTGTCCATAGACCAGCCTTATCTTCCTTTACAAGAGCTGTACCTGCAGAACCGGTAAATCCTGTCAAAAATGCTCTTTCCTTGAAATGTTCCCCTACATACTCACTATTATGATAGTCAGCAGTAGGAACCATATATAAATCTATCTTATTGTCTTTCATTAAGTCTCTTAATTTTGCAACTCTATCAGATACCTTCATAAGTTAATCCCCCTTATTTGAATAATTCTTTAAATCTATCTGTAGCCCTAACCAAACTATCTACAATTTCAGGTTCTCCTGAAGAATGACCTGTAATAGTAGCATCAAGCGTACAATTATTTAGCTTCTTACTAAGTAAGTATGCACCTATAAACCTACAGTCCATATCGTATCTACCATGGGCTATATGAGTAGGTATATCCTTGATAATATCTGCTTCATCTAGGATATAGTTCATATTGTCTCTGAACATATTGTTCATCCAGAAGTGGCACTCAATAGTTGCCATAGATATTGCATAGTCTTCATCACCAAAGTCCTCAACTAGATCATCATTTGGATGAAGTGTAACTATACTACCTTCCCACATAGACCAAGCCCTAGCAGCCTCAACCCTAGTAGCCCTGTCTTCGCTAGTCAACCTCTTGTAGTAGGCAGTTATAAGGTCTCCTCTTTCCTCTTCTGGTATAACCTTAATAAAGTTCTCCCACTTGTCTGGGAATATATTTGATGCTCCACCCTCTTGGTAGATCCAATCTATATCTTCCTGTCTTCCTAGGAAGATTCCTCTTAGGACTAGACCCATAGTCTTGTCTGGATGCTGTAGGGCATAGCTAAGGGCTAGAGTTGATCCCCAGCTACCACCGAATACCAACCACTTGTCTATTCCTAATTTTTCTCTTATCTTTTCCATATCACAAATAATGCTATCTGTATCATTGTTTGTAAGGTTAGCATGAGGAGTACTCTTTCCACTACCCCTCTGGTCAAATAATATTATCCTATAAAACTCTGGATCAAAGAACTGCCTGCATGATGGTGCTGTACCGCAGCCAGGACCCCCATGAAGAAATACCACTGGATGACCATTCGGGTTACCAGATTCTTCGTAATAAATTGTGTGTACATCGTCTACCTTTATGAAGTCTGTAAAATTGGCCTCTATTGAAGGATATAGTGTTCTTAGTTCTTTCATGATTCCACCTCTATTGTTTTATTTGCGAGAAAATCTCCCAATAATAATTAAGAAACCTTTTCTCACCTAAGACAAATTATAACATATTTGAACTAACTTTTCTAGCTAGTAGGACTATAATGAATATTCAAATAATGTTACAGGACAATTTTCACAAAAATATTATAGTAAATAATAGATTACTTTCACACTTTTCAAATTATATCGACATTTTTTTATTTAATTTTTGAATATAAGTGTTATAATATACATATCGGTGGGCTGGATAAGGATTTCAGGCGAGTTTTTGTGGCTTGGACCCTACTTACCTACCTACTATAAATAGATATTAGGAGGCTTTATATGAAAGAAAACAGAGTAAGTCAAGTATTGAAAAAGATGAAGGAAAATAACATTCCTCAGTTCCTAGTGAGTGATCCACTTTCTATATTTTATTTAACTGGTTATTTCCTAAATCCAGGAGAAAGATTATTCTCACTATACCTTAGCGAAAAAGGTGACCACAAGTTATTTGTAAACGCCCTATTCCCTATTGAAGAAGACCTAGGCGTTGAAAAAATAATCTTTACAGACACAGACAACTCAATAGAAGTAGTTGCCAACCACATAGACAAGTCAGCTACAGTAGGTGTAGACAAGAACTGGCCAGCTAGATTCGTTCTAGGTCTAATGGATTACTGTGATGGCAAATTTGTAAATGCCTCATATATAGTAGATACCCTAAGAATGTACAAGGACGAAGAAGAAAAGGACCTAATGAGAAAGGTTTCTTTGATGAACGACGAAGCTTGTGAAGAAATAATAAAGAGAATAACTGGCGACAAGACTGAAAAGCAGATCGCTAGCGAGTTAATAAAATTATACGAAGAAATGGGCGCTGAAGGCCTATCATTTGACCCAATCATCGGTATGGCAGCTAATGGAGCTAACCCACATGGAGAACCTGGTGACAGATATGCACAGCCAGGAGATGCTATCATAATTGACATCGGTTGTAAGAAGGATATGTACTGCTCAGACATGACTAGGACAGTATTCTGGAAGGAAGTAAGTGAAAAGGGCAAAGAAGTATTTGAAATAGTACTTGAAGCCAACAGGAGAGGTATAGCAGCATCAAAGCCAGGTGCTAGATTCTGCGACATAGATGCAGCTTGTAGAGACTACATAACAGAAATGGGCTACGGCGAATACTTCACTCATAGAACTGGTCACCATATAGGACTAGAGGACCACGACTACGGAGATGTATCTTCTGTAAATACAGCAGTTGCTGAGCCAGGAATGATATTCTCTATAGAGCCAGGAATCTACCTACCAGGAGAATTCGGTGTAAGAATAGAAGACCTAGTTCTTATAACAGAAGATGGTTGCGAAGTACTAAACAAGTTCGACAAGGAACTTACAGTAATCGGCAACGACTAATACTAAAACTTAAAACTAATCTTGGGACTAGGGATTTTATCCCTAGTCTATTTTTTTAAATATAGGTAAAATCGACAACAATATAAAAAAACACTAGCTTGTGCACACAAGCTAGTGTTTGTAATTATTATCTTCAAAATGATATTCTTATTCTTCGTCTTCCTTCATCAACTTAGTTAAAGGCTTTGTTAATAAGAATAGTATTATTGCTGTAACAAATGATACAACAGCAAAAGTTGTGAATATAGTCATTATACCAAGCTTTTCAACGAATATCTGAATGTATCCGTTTAACTTAGCAGCTGCGAATGAAGCAAATAGCCATACACCTAGTAATAATGATAGGTACTTCTTTGGAGCATGCTTACTGATGAATGAGTTTCCAAGTGGAGAGAAACAAATTTCAGATAGAGTAAGTAATGCACCAAATAAGAATAACCATAATACAGATGCCTTGACAGCTTCTGGTGCACCAACACCTCTCACTATTTCCATAGCCATAAGCACAACATAAGATGCCCCTAGGAACAAGAATGTAATTGTGACCTTCTGGAACATTGAAAGGTCGCCCTGTGGTCTCTGAGCAAGCTTCGCCCATAACTTAGAAGCAGCTAAGCTTAGGAATATACATAATAGACCATTCCAAGTAGTTGTAACGTGCTGTGGAGCTATTTCTACACCAGCTATATGCATATCAACGAACTTAGTCATGTATATAGTAAGTGCTAGTTCCTGCTGATAGTAGAATAACCAGAATATGATTGATACAAATGATATGAATAAGATTGCTACAACCTTGTTCTTTTCTATCTTTGTAAGAGGTTTAACAGCCTCTTTTTCTATATCCTTAGCTGATTCATTTTCCTTTTCACCTATAAGGTTACCGTGGATATCTGTCTCATACTTAAATGGCTTTATACCCTGACCCTGAAGAGTCTTGTAGCCTAGTGTGAAGAACACTCCACCTGCAAATACTAATATAGCACAAACAAGGAATACTGGTCTAAATCCTAGAACATCACCAACCTTGAAAGTATTTAAATATAAGTATCCTGTTATAAGAGAACCAAAGAAAGCTCCTATATTAACGAATGAATACTGAATTGAGAACGCTGCGTCAAGCTTTTCCGGATCATCGAATAATCTACCTATAAGACCTGCAAGGTTACCCTTGAATAGACCAGTACCGATTGAAACAACGGCTATCATAAGATTTATACCTGTTACAGTATACGCTTTCCATCCTATTAAATAACCTAATCCCATCAATAAACATCCAACAGAAACTGCATATCTAGCACCTAAGAACCTGTCACATATCCATCCACCTACAACTGGTGAGATGTATGTCCAAGCTGTAAAGTTAGCAGCTATGATAGAACCTTCTACTGCACTTATTCCTAAACCACCCTTATTAACAGCGGTAACTAAGAATACGATAAGTAATGGCTTACTTCCATAGAAAGCGAATCTTTCAAATGTGTAAGTAAGACAAGACACCCAGAACCCCATAGGGTACTTTGTTGTTGTTGCGTTAGTTTCACCCATGAACCTAAACCTCCTAATATTAAATTAATCCTCCATGTCAATAAAATGACACAGGTCTTTACGTGGGTACAACCCTACAATCTAAGTTTATATTCATATTAAGTTTTAGTCAAGGTATTTATACTAAAAATTATAAATTATCTGTTATTTTTTCTTTCTAACATTTCTTTTTTTAGTATTTTTCGACTTTTTATTTGAATTGTTTAGCTTACTATTACTTGCTTTCTTATTTTCTGATTTTATCTTGCCTTTATTTTTTTGCAAGCTTATTATGCGAAAATGCGAAAACAAAGCTACAATTGTAAATACAATAGCCATACCTAGTGTAAGTTTAAAAGCGCTACTATCAAGTCTATTTCCACTAATTTTATAGGCATATGCCATACCTAAAACAGAACTTCCCGCAAAAATAAGCATATTTTTCCTAAAATCTGCCAACCTCTTTATCTCATCTTTCATAATGTATAGTCGGATAGGTCCGACTCCTCCTTTCAATGCAATGAAATTATATATTTCTTATTATATTGTAAGTTTACAATAGGCCTATGTCAATAAAACTGAGTGTATTTATAAATTAAACCAGTATATTTTTCGGAAAATTTAAATTTTTTATAAATATATGCTAATGTAACTTTCATTTAAGACCCTATAAGCTTATAATGAATATAGGAACTTATAAATTATAGAGGAGGAAATCATGAAATATCTCGATAAAAGCATAAAAATAAATAAACTAGACATAAAAAACAGACTGGTATTCCCTCCTATGGCAACTTCTAAGTCTATAGATGGGTGGGTAAACGATGATCTAGTTAGCTACTATGATGAAAAATCAAAAAGCGGTAAAATAGGCCTTATAATAACTGAGCATGCCTATGTATCTATGGATGGTAAGGCCAGTGAAAACCAGGTATCTATATCTCGTGATGAGGATGTTGAGGGTCTATCTAGGATTGTAGATGTAATCCACAAAAACGGTTCTAGGGTATTTGCCCAAATCAACCATGCTGGTAATGCAGCAAAGACCGAGATTACAGGTTGCGATGTTGTATCAGCTTCGGCCCTTGAAATGGATGTAAGAGGTACAAAAAGACAAGCCTCTATTGAGATGACAAAAGAAGACATAGATAAACTTATACAGAGCTTTGTAGACTCTGGAATCAGGGCAAAATCAGCAGGCTACGACGGTGTAGAAATACACTCAGCCCATTTCTACTTGCTCAACCAATTCTACTCACCCTTATCAAATAAGAGAAGTGATGAATATGGAGGAAGCCTAGAAAATAGGATAAGAATCCATCTTGAAATAATAAAAGCAATGAGACAGGCCCTTGGTCAAGACTATCCTCTTGCCCTTAGACTGGGTGCTTGTGACTATACGGATGGAGGAAACAATCTAGAAGATGCTATCAGAGCCTCTAAAGCATTTGAAGAAGCCGGCATAGACCTACTGGATATATCTGGTGGTTATTATATCTTCAACAACCCTTATTCTACAGAAGAAGGCTATTTCAAGGATGTAACATATGCAATCAAGTCCAATGTCTCTATTCCTGTTATACTGACAGGAGGAATACATTCAGTAGACACTGCAGACTATCTGATAGAAAATAAGTACGCAGATATGATTGGTGTTGGCCGTCCAATATTTAAGGACTCTAGCTGGCCAGAAACCAACATGAAATAAGTCAATCAACCAATAGCTAGCTTATATTTTCCATTGGGAGGTAATTAAATGAACATAGCAAAACTAAGAGATCCAATCAGTTCCATAACGCATCTAATAGGAGGTGTACTTTCCATATTAGCCTTGCTGTCACTAATTTTAAAGCAGGTAATCATAGGTAACATCCATGTCAGCCTCTTTGTATCTACAATTATATTTGGAACATCAATGATTCTACTATACTTCACTAGTGGTATCTACCATGCAATCAGCGCTAGAAAAGAGAAGGCCGTCCTAATCATGAAAAAGGTCGACCACTCTATGATCTATATCCTAATAGCCGGGTCATACTCTCCTTTCTGCCTGTATGTACTACCAAAAAGAACTGGCATACCGGTATTTATAATCCTGTGGGTCATAGCAGTCTTAGGTATTACCATGAAGATACTATGGATAAATATGCCTAGGAAACTATCCTCTGCCATGTACATAGCCATGGGATGGGTAGCAATATTTGTTATAAAAGACCTATATATCAACCTAGCGCCAGGAGCCTTCTTCCTACTTGTTTTGGGCGGTATATTGTACACTATAGGTGGCCTTATCTATGCAATAAAAAGACCAAACCTAAAAGTATGGAACTTCCACGATATATTCCATATATTTATCATGCTTGGTTCCCTGGCACACTTTTTATTGGTCTTCCTATTCTTGATATAGTTAACTTTAAGAGTATTACTATTTAAAAATCAAATACAGATAAGCTTTTGCTTATTCATAAAAAGCATCTCCTTTTTTGTTTTTATTAACATTAAATCATGGAGATGTTTTTTTGTACAAAACTATTTACTCCAAGTCTATCTTTATCTTGTCGGATAACTCATGTATTTTAGGTCTTTGTTTTATAGCCATTAGATATCCATTTTGTTCTAAGCTACCTAACTTATTATCTTTTAACATACCCTTAATCGTCGTATCAATTCTCGATATCTTTGCCAAAGTTTTCAAAAAAACCCCTATTTTTTGATTTATATTATTTTATATATTTTATAATATAAATCAAAAATAGGGGTTTTATTCTTTTATATTATGATTTTTTAAATATAAATCCTAAAAATAGGATTATTCTTTTTTATATCGTAATTTTATATAAACTTATAGTATCCTCATATTCTTAAGGCTCATGTCCAAGGCCTTGACAGAATGGGTCAAGGCTCCACAAGATATTATATCTATACCAAGCCCCCTGTAGGAACTTATGTCATCCAGTCCAATATTACCTGACACCTCTATCAAGGCTGAGTCACCTATCATGCTTACAGCCTCTTTGATAGTTCCTATATCCATATTGTCTAGCATAATAATATCGCAGCCAGACTCTAGGGCCTCTCTTACCATGTCTAGGTCTTCAACCTCTACCTCTATCTTACTTGTAAAAGATATTGATCTTCTTGACCTTTTCACGGCTTCCTTGATAGATCCTGCTACCCCTATGTGGTTGTCTTTTAGCATGACCATATCAGAGAGATTGTACCTGTGGTTTACCCCACCACCTATAGTTACCGAATACTTGTCAAATATCCTAAGGCCTGGAGCAGTCTTCCTAGTGTCGGCAAGGCCTATCCTGTCATCATCTAGGATATCTACCATCTTCCTAGTCATAGTTGCAATCCCTGACATCCTCTGAATAAAATTTAGGGCAGTCCTCTCTGCAAACAACATGGCCTGGGCCTTGGAATAGATTCTTGCAATTTTTTGTCCCTTTACAATCCTATCGCCTTCTTTAGTATAGAGCTCAAACCTTGCATCAGGATCCAATATCTTAAAGGTATGGCAGAATATATCAATACCACAAATTACACCATCCTCCTTGGCTATTAGGTCTGCCCTAGCATCTTGATACTCGTCAATTATACCCTCAACACTTATATCCTTGTAGGTCAAGTCCTCCATAAGAGCTTCTTGGACCCTACTAAGCATTTTCATTTTTAAGCCAGTATTCATAAAAATCCTTATTCCTTTCCCTTATCCTATCTATAAGTAACCTATGGTGGTCTTCAAGTATTTCATCTATGTCCCTTGTCTCATGGTTTTCCTTGATTTCAGTTATAAAATCATCAATCGATATATTTATATTCTCGCTACACCTCATTCCGCAGTAGCAGGCTTCTAGTAGGGAGTTGGATGCCAGCCTATTTCTTCCATGAAGTCCAGTACAAGCAGCCTCTCCTATGGCATATAGGGCCTTCATACTAGTTTGTCCGTCTATCTGAGCCGTTATTCCACCCATATGGTAGTGCTGGCCTGGGCAAATAGGTATCATATCATTTCTGATATCTATGCCCTTTTCCATACAAGCATTGAATACTGTAGGAAAGTTTTCATCTACCCTGTCCCTATTATGGATATTCTCCAAGGATAAATACACGTAGTCTGACCTATCAGCTTCCATCTTGGACCTGATAGCCTTAGAGACAATATCCCTAGGCTTGAGCTCATCTATAAATCTTTTGCCATTTTTATCAAGGAGTATTCCTCCTTCTCCTCTGAGCGCCTCTGTAATAAGGCTGTGTCTTCCCTTTTCTTGGTCATACAAAACCGTTGGATGAATCTGGACATATTCTATATTGGACACCTCTACACCATGTTTTATGGCTATAGAAAGCCCCTCACCAGATATTGATTTGAAGTTAGTAGATGAGTCAAATATCCCTCCTATACCACCAGTAGCTATAACTATTGCCCTTGAATATATATTCTGGTATCTGCCCTTAGCATATACCTTTATACCTATAGCCCTATCTCCTTCCACTATAAGGTCATAGAATGTAGTATCCTCACACACATCTATATTGGGTGATGACATTACTCTTTGAGCCATAGTCTCGCAGATTGATTTACCTGTAAAATCTCCCACATGATATACCCTAGCTAGTCTGTGGCCGCCTTCCTTGTGCAGACTATACTGGTCTTGTTCATCCTTTTCAAATGGGACCCCATAACCTATTAGGGACTTTACAACTTCTAATGAATTGTCCAATATATCCCTTACAACCTCTGGATCATTTTCATAGTGACCTGCTCTTAGGGTGTCTTCAATATAGTCATCTATATCTTCATTTACCCTCTTAGCTGATATTCCCCCTTGTGCAAGGTAGGAATTTGCCTCTGACATATCCTTTTTTGATATTAGACACACTTCAAAACTAGGATCTAGATTTAGGGCACAAGATAGACCTGCTGCCCCAGCCCCAACAACAACGACATCATAAAAACCTTTCATTTTAACTCATCTCCATCATCTTTATTAAAGGTGCTTTAGCATCTTTTATTAATCCTTCGTCGAGTATTACTTCTCCAGTCTCATCTCTCAATGTTAGATAAAGACTCTCTAAGTCTATTTTCTTCATATCTCTACAATCATTCATAGAGCTAGGTATTATAAATTCACTTTCTGGAGATACCTTCTTCATTTGGTGAAGAATTCCAGATTCTGTACAGACTATATATCCTTTTTTCTTAGTGGCTGCCACATACTCCAGTAGAGCCTTTGTAGAACCTACAATATCAGCCTCTTCAACTACAGATTCCCTGCATTCAGGATGCGCTAGGACATCATATCCATATTTTTCTTTTAAGTCCTTCACTTCTTTTATATCTACATGATGGTGGTACTTGCAGTATCCTTCATGGAGTATAAAATTCTTACCCTTCACCTGATTTTTAATATAGCTACCCAAGTTCATATCCGGCATAAAGTATATATTTTCGTTTGGCAAATTCGATACTATCTTCATAGCATTTGATGAGGTAACGCATACATCAGCTAGTCTTTTTACATCTGCATTGGTATTTATATAGGATACTATGGCTAGGTCTTCGTATTTTTCCTTTAAACCTGCTATTTGGTCATAATCTACCATATCTGCCATTGGACAACCTGCACTAGGAGCTGGTATCAAGACCTTCTTATCTGGGTTGAGTATCTTTGCACTCTCTCCCATAAAGCTGACACCGCAAAAACAGATTATCTTATTAGTAGACTCCTGTGCCATCTTTGCAAGCTGAAATGAATCTCCAACTACATCAGCTATTTCCTGTACCTCCCCTCTTGTATAGTAATGGGCAAGAATAAGAACATCTTTTTCTTTTTTTAGCCTCTCAATCTCTGTGACCAAGGCTTTACTATCCCCTAGTATATTTACTCCTGATTCGGTCATAAATGCCTCCCTTTTAATCTACAGTTCAACTTTATAAGAAACTGCACATCTTTTATAAAAATTATTTTTTGTATATTTATGTGAATATACTTATGTATATACACATAATAACTATATATTACTACACATCTAACAAAAATCCAACCTTTTTTAAATAATTTGTTGTAAAAGCTCCCAAGAAATAGACACTAGATGGATCAATCATCATAGTGCCTATTTTTATGTCAAATATAAACTTGTAAATAAAATGAACTGGCTAAATCAGCCAGTCCATTTTGATATATTATTATTGTTTTATCATATCCTTTACCTTCATCAGTCTAGTTATAGAACTTCTGTCGTTTTCTTCTAGTTTCATCCTGATATAGGTAATTGTCTCTTTTAACTGAGGTATTGTCATATATTCAAGAGCATTTACTCTTCTTCTAGTGCTCTCGATTTCGTCGGCCATTAGCTGACACGCCTTCTCTATCTCTGCAAGTTTTAACAGGTCTGGAAGTATGTCATACAGTTTCTTGACAGCTTCATCAAGTTCTGATGACGTTCCACCGAAACCATATGGGTATATGGCTGATGTGTCCTCTTGGTCACTCCTAGAAAAAGTCATCACCGGAACGTTTACGCTCATCAAGTTTTTAGTCTGTATATCCAGCTGTATACTTTCTTTTGATATAGCCAAGGCCTCGTCTAACATCTGTGATGAGTTCATAGATCTAGCCAATAGAAAATCCTCAAATGAGTCTGTAAGCTTAGCTTCAACAGATTCTCTAAGTCTCTTATTTTCCTTGATCATGGCTATAAACTGTCTCATAAGTTCGTCTTGCTTATCTTTAAGCAGTTTGTGACCCCTTGTAGATGTAGCTAGTCTTGCCTTCAACCTCGAAAGCTCCATTCTAGTTGGATTTACGTTTAATTTCGCCATATTAATCCACCTGGCTTTCCTCAGGTAAATACTTCTCGATATACTTGTCCTTTATTCTCTTTAATTCTGTTCTTGGAAGAATCTTTAGTAGGTCCCAACCTATATTCAAGGTTTCTTCTATTGTTCGGTTAGTTGTGTAACCCTGTGATACGTATATATTTTCAAATGCATCTGCAAACCTTGCAAAGGCCTTATCTGATTCTGATAGGGCAGATTCACCAAGTATTACCTGTAATTCCTTGGCTTCCTTACCTGCTGCATAGGCTGCGAACAACTGGTTCATAGTATCTGCATGGTCTTCTCTAGTCTTGCCATCTCCTATACCCTTGTCCTTTAGTCTTGATAGAGACGGTAGAACATCTATCGGTGGCATCATATTTTTCTTATATAGGGCCCTTGATAGGATGATCTGTCCTTCTGTTATATAGCCTGTAAGGTCAGGGATTGGATGTGTCTTATCATCTTCTGGCATTGTCAGGATAGGTACTTGAGTGATTGAACCTGGCCTGCCCTTTATCTTACCAGCTCTTTCATATAGTGTTGAAAGGTCTGTATATAGGTATCCCGGATAACCTCTTCTACCTGGAACCTCACGTCTAGCTGCTGATATTTCTCTTAGGGCCTCACAGTAGTTTGTAAGGTCTGTCAATATTACTAGGACGTGCATACCCTTTTCAAAGGCTAGGTACTCTGCACAAGTAAGGGCCATTCTTGGTGTAGATATACGCTCGATAGCCGGGTCATTGGCTAGGTTCATAAATAGAACTGACCTGTCTATCGCTCCAGTCTTCTTGAAGTCATCTATAAAGTACTGGGCCTCTTCGAATGTAATACCTATAGCACCGAATACAACGGCGAACTTATCATCAGTTCCAAGAACCTTGGCCTGTCTAGCTATCTGGGCAGCTAGGTTGGCATGTGGTAGACCTGAACCTGAGAATATTGGTAGCTTCTGGCCTCTAACAAGGGTATTTAGTCCATCTATGGCAGATACTCCTGTCTGGATAAACTCAGACGGATAATCTCTTGCCACCGGGTTGATTGCTATACCGTTTATATCTAGCTTGTCTTCTGGTATTAGGTCTGGTCCGCCATCCTTTGGTTTACCCATACCGTCAAATACCCTACCTATCATATCTTCTGATACACTTAGGGTAAGGGGCTTGGCAAGGAACCTTACCTTAGAGTCCTTTAGGTTGATACCTGATGACCCTTCGAATAACTGAACCATGGCCTTGTCACCATTTACTTCAAGGACTCTACCCCTACGAATTTCTCCGTTTTGCATCTCTATTTCAACTAGCTCTTCGTATTTAATTCCTTCAACACCATCTACCATTAGTAGGGGACCAACAATTTCTCTTATAGTTTTATATTCCTTAATCATCTAGTCCACCTCCTCTATTTATTAATTCATTTATAACATCTGTTATTTCATCAGATATAAGATCTAGCTTATCTATATGAGCTTCTTCAGTATACTTGGCTCTAGCTATTTTCTCCCTAACTGGTAGGTCTAGTAGCTCACTTAGGTATACCTTGTTATCTAGGGCTCTTAAAGACTCTCTGTAGAACTTCAATACTAGGTCCAGCATCTTGTCCTGCTTTTCTAGGGATGTAAATGAATCGACATCCTGGAAGGCATTCTGCTGTAGGTAGTCTTCTCTAATTGACTTGGCTACTTCCAACTTTAGCTGGTCTGCCTCAGATAGGGTATCCTTACCTACTAGTCTTACGATTTCCATTAGGGATGTTTCTTCCTGTAGTAGGGCCATTGCCTGGGCTCTATTAACTGGGAATCTTTCTGATACATTTTCACCCATCCACTCATCAACATCTGGTTGGTATAGCGAGTATGAATCTATCCAAGATATGGCTGGGAAGTGTCTCCTATAGGCTAGGTTGGCATTTAATCCCCAGAACACCTTTACTATTCTAAGTGTAGCCTGTGATACTGGCTCAGATATATCTCCACCTGGAGGTGACACGGCACCTATTATTGTAAGGGCTCCCTCTCTATTATCGCTACCCTTACATATTACCTTACCTGCTCTTTCATAGAACTCTGCAGCTCTAGAACCTAGATAGGCTGGATAACCTTCATCACCAGGCATTTCTTCTAGACGACCTGACATCTCTCTTAGGGCCTCTGCCCATCTTGATGTAGAGTCGGCCATTACCGCTACTGAATATCCCATGTCTCTAAAGTATTCAGCTATTGTAATACCTGTATATATACTTGCCTCTCTGGCTGCAACTGGCATATTTGACGTATTAGCTATAAGAACTGTTCTCTTCATTAGAGATTCGCCTGTATGAGGGTCAATCAGTTCTGGGAATTCATTTAGAACGTCTGTCATCTCGTTACCACGTTCTCCACAACCAACGTATACAACTATCTGAGCATCTGCCCACTTAGCAAACTGGTGCTGAACTACTGTCTTACCTGAACCGAATGGCCCCGGTACACAAGCAGTACCACCCTTAGTTACTGGGAAGAAGGTATCAACTACTCTCTGACCTGTTATTAGTGGAACCCTAGGAGCTATCTTTTCCTTGATTCTTCTAGACTTTCTTACCGGCCACTTTTGCATCATCTGAACTGACTTTATATCACCCTTGTCATTCTTTATAGTAGCTATATCTTCTATGATAGTAAAGTCTCCCTCTTCTACGATTGACTCTACAAGACCCTCTACCTGGTAAGGAACCATTACTAGGTGCTTGACTACCGGTGTTTCCTGAACATAACCAAGTACGTCACCTTCGGATACCCTGTCGCCTACCTTGGCCTGTGGGTGGAATGTCCATTTTATATCTCTATCAAGTGATGGAACTTCTACACCCTTAGTCAAAAAGTCTCCTGCAACAGCCCTGAACTTCTCTAGCGGTCTTTGTATACCATCAAACATATTCTCTATTAGACCAGGTCCTAGCTCAACGCTTAGGGGTTCTCCTGTTGTCTCTACTGGTTCTCCAGGTCCTATACCTGAAGTTTCCTCATATACCTGTATTGAAGCTTTATCATCACGCATTTCGATGATTTCACCGATTAGTTTAGAATTCGATACCTTTACAACGTCGTAAATGTTTGAATCCTCCATTCCTTCGGCTACAACTAGTGGACCAGATACTTTTACTATTTTACCTGCCATATGTCGCCTCTCCTCCTTATTTATCCGAGTTGGCAAAGATATTGCTACCTACTGCCTTTTCAACATTTTTATTTATTTCGCTCATTCCTATACCTAGGCTACCCTGGTTAGAAGGTATTAGTATTATAGCTGGAACTAGCTTTTTCTTATATCTCTGTATTGTTTCTTCTATATCCTTGGCTATCTGCTCTGTTACGAATATAAGACCGTATGAGTCATCGGCCATGGAATCTATTGCCTCTCTTGCCTGCCTAGCATCTAGCACAGGGTATACATCTATACCTATGGACTTGAATGCTAGGATGGAGTCCTTGTCTCCAACCGCTCCAATCTTATACATTATATATCACCCAGCCTCTCTCTTAGCTTGGCTGATGAGATCTTATTTAGCTTGCCTACTAATATAAGTCTTATCATTGAAATCTCTTTTTCCTTTGCCACAAGATAAGCAAATATAGGCTCTGGACCAAATGGTATAAATCTTGAATCTGAATTTAGCCTACTCAGATACACATCCTTCATTGAATCTACAACTGTCAGGCTACAACCACTCGCCTTGTAGTCATCTATGCACTCAACCAAGCTTCTTCCGATTTTTTCAGACTTAAGAGTAATAGCCAACCTATCAAATTCTTCTCTTGAAAGAGATATGAGTTTATTTACTGATATACCTCCTCCATCTACTAGAATTTCATTTAGGAAGTTTGTAGACTTGCCCATCTTGACTGCCCTTAGCATGGAAGATATATTATAAAAATCTATACTTGCGCCTACGTAGTCATTAAATAGATCTATATCCAAAGATTTTGCTATGATAGATAGATGGTTATAATAAGCCCTATCCATGACTATATCTATCATCTGTGGATCAAGTGTATCTGTGTACTTTGCCTCTGCCTCTCTTAGGGCATTTGTAAATTCACTCTTAGTATCTGTAAAATGACCACTCTCAAACTGCAACTTTATCTTGTCTGGCCTGTTATCACTAGAATAGATAAAAAGATCATCCATATCCTTACCAGATACCTTGGCCTTGACCATTGTCTTTAGGTTGTGGTAGTCGTATTTAAGTGATAGTATCTCAAGTATTCTCTTGTCGCCACCCAACATTTCACTACCTGCCTTAAAGGCTCTTGCAGTCTCATTTTTAAGGAGCAACTCATAATCCCCCACACCACTTACGCCGTCAGCACTCTTGGCATAGTCAGTATCCATAAGTATCTTGAAGGCTTCGTCTGCATCCTTAGCGTCTATCATCTTGTCCAGTCTTGCCCTGTCGAGTAGTTTCTTTTCATAAACCCTCGCCATTACTACACCCTGGGCGTAATCTAATCTATCCATAAACTACCCCCTATTCAAAAAGTACCCTTGCTATTTTTCCCTGTACCTCGTCTTTTATGTAATCCATCTGAGTGCTAAAAGTAAAGTTCTTTTCTATACCATCCTCTAGTTCAATAAATCCTGTTTCACAGAACCTATCCCCAATAGTCTGAACCTGTGGGAAGGTTTCCTTTACCCTTGCAAATTTATCCTTCATAACAACTAGCTTGCTCTTATCTGAAAAACTAGCATTATTCTTTATATACTCAAGATACTTATCATCATCTATATTCTTTAAATCCTCAATAGCTGATTCAAAGACCTTGGCTATTGTCTCTTGCTTTGCCTTTAGTTCATTATCCCTTGCCTTTAATTTGGCATTTGACCTCAGTCTTTCTTTTAGGGTATCTGCTTCAGCCTTACCCTTTTCGACCATCTGATCATACTTGGCTTCAGCCTGGCTCTTAGATGTATCCTCTATCTTCTTTGCCTTTTCCCTAGCAAGTCTTAAGATATCATCTCTTGATCCTATAGCCTCTTCCAATATTTTATCGGTAAGCCTTTTTAGCTCTGCCATCTCATCACTTCCTTCTCTTTATAATATGCTCTTATTCCTAACCGAAAAACTTTGTGAAGTTGAAGAATAATAGAAGTGATATAACGAATGCTAATAGTGCATATGTTTCAACCATTACTGAGTAGATGATACCCTTTGTAGTCTGTGATTCGTTCTTTGCAAGGATTCCAACACCACTGGCTGCAACCTTACCCTGAGAAACCGCTGAACCCCAACCAACAAAACCTATCGGCATACCTACTAGGGCTAGGTACATACCCTGACCTAGACTCATGTCACCTGACAATTTTAATAATATTAATAGTCCTATAACGAAACCGTATAGACCCTGTGTACCTGGTAGAAGCTGTAAGATAAGTGTCTTACCAAACTTCTGTGGTTCTTCTGGAACTAGACCAGACGCTGCCTGACCAACTATTGATAAACCTTTTGCAGATCCAATTGCTGCTAGCAAGGCTGCTATAACACCTACTGCACCGAATACTACTCCACCGTTTTCTACTATCCAAGTTGCGAAATTCATAAATAAACCTCCTTGAGTCACTCTCTTTAATTATTATGCTTTATAAGCTAGTTTATTATTTCTGGTCCTGTATATTCTACAGGTTGGACCATGACCTGTAGCCAAAATTCTTATTTGAAATCTCTCTTAAAAATCTTTCTTTACTTTCTTTATAATCTCTTTTTAAATCCTATCTTTTACTTTTAATTAATCCTCAAACTGCCTATCTAGGTTGATGTACTTGGCTTCTTTTCTAAAGAACCTAAAAGCACGACCACCGCCCTCGTAGAACTTACCGAAGAATTCTACGTATATTAGTCTAAGTGCATGTACATATGCTCCTAAACAAGATAGGAACAAGTTGAAAGCATGGAACAAAACTAAGATTATAATGGCTGCGACATAACCTAAAATTGTCTTGCCCCAAACCATTCCTGCTATCATATTTACCGCAAAAGCTATATAACCACCTGACATACCAAGAGCCATCAGACGAGAATATGATACAAAGTCGCCTATGTAACTAGATATACCATATACATTGTATAAGCCTGCTGCTATCTTAGGTCCTATACCCTTAGCACCTCTGGCACCACCAACTAGTAACATAACTATACCTATTATCATAGCGTACATACCTGCCTGAGTTGCTACTGGTCCAACGACACCAAACTTTCCTATCAAAAAGACTATTATGCCACTAAGGGCAACGTACCAGGCTATAACATCAAAAATCATATCCACTATTAGACCATCCCTAATCTGCATGTAGGCCTTGATAGCTAGACCATAGTAAAGGTGGATACCACCCATTATAATTGATATTACAAGTATAGTCATAAACTGCTGACTTAGGTCAAATAGTCTCCACATACCCGGTATTGCCGCCCCGAAATAAGATCCGTATAAGAAGCCCCATATCAAGGTAGATATACCTATAAGCTGGAAGAACTTGACATTCTTTCTCATGCTTGGTGTAAAGTTGCATAGCTTAAGTCCTAAAGTAGTAAGAACCAATAATACTGCCCCATATGCAAAGTCAGCCGACATCATACCAAAGAACAAGGCATATATCGGTGCATATAGAGGAGTTGGGTCTATTTCGTTGTACTTAGGTAGGGCATATGTAGAAGTTACTGATTCAAAGGCCCTCACCAATCTGTTGTTCTTGAGCATTATAGGCACTGAATCACTGTCCCTATCAACTTCTTCAAACTCTATAGTGTAGTCACCCTCACAAACATCAGATACAAGTTTTTCCAACCTAGCTGTCTCAAAGTCTGGGCAATATCCCGTGATTGCGAATACATTGGAAGTATTCATAAAATCCTTCTCAGCCAAAGACCTAAGTCTCAAGTTCTGTAGGTATTCATACCTAAGCTTGAAGTCTTCTAATGCTTGCCCCTTACTTGAAAGCTTGCCCACCATCTCTATTTCTTTAATCTTCAAATCCTCAATTTCATCATTTAGTCTAGCTATATTATCAGCAGGTAGACCCTTTTCATTCAACTTCATTCTGTTGAAGTTGGAATATCTCATCAGCTCAAATAATTGGTCTAAATCTTCCTTAGCTGAAATAATAAAGTAGTAGTACTCTTCCTTATTTACACCCAACTTCTCAAAATAGGTATTTTCAAGTTTGGATAGACCTTCTTCAAAGGAATCTACTAACTTACCTGATACAGCCCCAACCATAGTATCAAAGTTTTTAAGTTTTTCCATATCATCAAAACCTACATCTAATTTAGATACTGGTTCCAATTCAGCTATCAACTCTTTTTTCTTTGCTATTTGGCTGTTAATAATGCCTAGATTATCGCCTATACCTCTGATTTCAGAGTATACGTGCTCGTAATCCTTAGACTCGACCTTGTCTTCTAGTTCTTCAAAGGTAAGATTTGGAAGGCCCTTCATCAAGGCCTTTAATCCCTTATCTGTCTTGGCGTACTTGGATACTAAGTCAATAACATAGTTAGATTTTGAAATCTCTTCATCATACATAACAACCATTTCATCTACCTTGGGTCTTTTAAATGACCCAAGACTCTGGTCACTAAAATCCTCTTCCTCGCAGACATCTTCAAACTGAATATTTCTAAACACCTGCAAGTTTCTCAATAAAGTTTCCCGATGAGAGTTTAATGCTAAAAGGTGAAATTTTTTCATTTTTACAATAGCCATATTATTTCACTATCCTCTCTATCAGTATTTTCTTGGCTTCATCAAACCTATCCTGAGGAATATCAATTATAGACCTACATCTCTTGTCACTTTCTAGAGCTATGGAGTCCAACTCTCCCTTCATCTCTTCTTGTGCCTGAGCCTTTAGCCTATCACATTCAATCCTAGCCTTGATCGTAAGTTCCTCTAGGATTTTTTTAGATCTTTTGTCAGCAAGGATAGCCATTTCCTTGGCATCCTCTTTAGCTTTCTTTATCATCTGGTCGGCTTCCTTTTCAGCTTCGACCACTTTTAATAAAGCCTCTTTCGCCATCTTAGTTCCTCCTTTCAAACAAATTTCTTAATTTTCAGATATTAGTTGTTAATTATTTTACACCATTTACTTATTAAATTCAAGTACCTTAAATTTATACTTAAATTTCATTTTTATACCAAAATATACAAAATGTTTAAAATAAGTTAATAATAAAAATAGTTTATTATTAACTTACCCACAAAAATTAATTTGACTTATTTTTCTGAATTTTTCTGTACTGATACAAATCACTCTTATTAAGCCCAAACCATCATATATTCTTATTTTGAAAAACCAAATTGTATTTTAGTTGTTTTTTATGGTCATAAAATCAAAATATGTATTATTTAAACAAAAAGTTTTTTTTATTTTTTTATTTTTATAAAAAAGACTGGTTTTTCTAATAAAAAAAAGCCCTCTTAAACTTAATTAATAGGGACTTTTTATAATATGTTTTTTCTTTATTAAGTATAGTCTTTATCTATAGTTATTTTTTTATCATTGAAAATGAATGTAATCATTCACTATATATTTTTTCTATTGACTCTTTTTGTTATATTTGAAAACTAAATCAATGTTTTAGTTACCAAATCTACATAAGATTGTGTCTCTATATACAGACATCTCTCATCTATATCAAATAAATTGTGGTGGTGTGGATATGAGTTTTTACTTGAAGATTTTGATCCCACCTTTATAAAAGTGCCCGGTACAACAGCTAGATAGTCAGCAAAATCCTCAGCTCCAAGAGACTTTTCAAGGTCTCTTATCACATTATCCTCACCAACAATTTGATTTGCTATTTCTTGATAATATAGGGTTTTTTCCTTTTGATTTATAAGAGGTGCTGCAGCATCATAGTTCTCAAACTCTATAGAACAACCATGTATCTTTGCTGTAAGTTCTGCTATAGTTTCAACCCTCTCTAGGATGAATTCTCTGGTTTCCTGACTAAAAGTCCTGACAGTTCCTTCTATTACACCCTCGCTAGCTACTACATTGTACCTTGTTCCAGACCATATCTTTCCTATAGATATCAAGCCCTCATCAAGAGGACCTATCTGTCTTGATACTATGTTTTGGAGCTCTAGAACTATGTTAGATGTAGCAACTACAGCATCCCTGCCCAAATGAGGCGTAGATGCGTGGGCACCTTGACCTAGAACCCTTATCTTAAAAATATCACAAGATGCACTTTGGGGACCCTCTGTAACTCCTAATTTACCTACTTCTATATTAGATGCTAAATGGGTTCCAAATACAAAGTCAACATCATCTAGGTGACCTGCTTTTACAAACTGTCTAGCTCCAGCCCCTATCTCTTCAGCCTGCTGAAAGGCCAATTTTACTATCCCACCAAATTCTCCCCTTCTCCTATTAAGTATCTTGGCTGCACCAAGTAGGCTAGCAGCATGGGCATCGTGACCACAAGCATGGCATAGTCCCTTATTAATGGAAGAATATTCTATGTTCTTATCATCGTTTAACTCTAGGGCATCAATATCCCCTCTCAAAAGTATAGTCCTTACTCCTTTTACTCGTTGGTCTGTCAAAAGAGGAGACCCAGAAATTTCTCTTCTATCTCTTGATTCCAAGTCCTTCTCCCCCCTTATAATGGCTAGGGTTCCTGTTTGTCCTACACCTATATAGTCAATACCTTCCTTTTCCAACTCAGACCTTATATAGGCACAGGTATTATATTCTTTTAGGCTAGGTTCTGGATTTTGATGGAAATACCTCCTGTGCCTTACGACCTCGTCATATATTTCAACCACATCCTCATCTAGGCTTATCTTTATACCATTTATCTCTTTTTCAATTCTCTTAGTCATAATCATTTCCTCCCTCTATTTCATCTATGTTATTTGTATTTTTGTCTATTACAACTGGATGACCATCATAGTATGGAGATCATCCAGTCGTAGCCAATAACTTGGCTATCGACCTCTTTTAAAAAACTCGACTACTTATTTTCCCAAGCTGGAATTGATGACCCCTTTGAAGTTTCTTCTATAACTTTCTTTACATCATCAGCCTGGTAGGCAGCTACTATCTTTTTGAATATCTCCTTGTCCTTGTCAGCCTTTCTTGCCACTATAATATTTATATATGGCTTAGAATTTTCGTTTACTGGTTCTAAGAACTTAGCATCCTTGTTTGGAATAAATCCCGCATCTACAGCCATTCCTGAGTTGATTACAGATAGGTCAACATCCTTCAAAGACCTAGCTGTCTGGGATGCATCAACAGGTGTAATCTTTAGCTTTTTAGGATTTTCTTTTATGTCATTTACAGTTGCTAGGTTGCCTGCCTTTTCATCTAACTTGATAAGACCTGCTGTCTGTAATAAGACTAGGGAACGTCCCTGGTTAGTTACGTCATTTGGTATTACTATACTTCCACCCTCCTTGATATCAGTCGGTTTTTGAAGTTTTTCTGAATATATTCCAAGCGGTGCTATAACTGTGTCCGCTATAGGCTCTAGGTCGCTTCCCTTTTCCTTGTTGTAATTTTCTAGGAATATCCTGTGCTGGAATGAATTTAAGTCTATATCCCCATTTACAAGGGCATCATTTGGTTGGTTGTAGTCAGTGAACTTTACTAAGTCAAGCTTGATTCCATCCTCTTTTTCAAGCTTCTTGGCTACATAGTCCCATACATCTGTATCGCTGCCTACAAGACCTATCTTTACTGTTTTCTTATCTGCTGAATCCGCCTTTTTTGACCCACATCCTACTGATGTAAGTGCTATTGCTCCAACTACTAATGTCAATGCTAGTCCTTTGATTATCTTATTTGTTTTCATAATTTTACCTCTTTCTTATTATAATTTATAGTTTTTAATTTTATTGACGACTTATTTTTTTAACGATTTAGTCTTTATTAATTGCTTAGTCTTTATTAACGACTTAGCCTTTCTTGATTACCTAGTCTTTATTAATTACTTAGTCTCTATTAATGAATAATTCTTTTTATAATTACATTCCCTATGTATTGTATTACAAATACTATGACCAATATTATCATGGTAGACACTAGGGTCACATCGTTTTGGAACCTATTGAATCCTTGGGATACGGCCAAATTTCCCAGACCACCTGAGCCAACAGCTCCAGCCATAGCTGTCAGACCCACAAGGGATATAAGTGTAAGTTGAGACACCCTCACTAGACCTGCAAGGCCCTCTCTTAGGTAGACACCAAATATTATTTGCAGTGGTGAATCTCCCATGGACCTAGCCGCCTCTATTATACCCTTGTCCACTTCAACTAGAGAATTCTCAACCTGCCTTGAAAAGAATGGAACAGTTCCACATACAAGGGGTACTATAGCTGCTGTAGGCCCTATAGTGGTTCCCACTAAAAACCTAGTAAATGATGCCACAAGGGCTATGATTATGACAAATGGTATAGACCTTGTTATATTGACTAGCTTGTCTAGGACTGAGTATATTTTTTTGTTTTCAAGTATTCCTCCTTTCCCAGTGACTACAAGAGCAACACCTATTGCCAATCCCAAGATGCCCGCTATAAGAGCTGTGACCAGGGTCATATAAAGGGTCGCCCTCGTCTCGATTAGAAATTGTTCCTTTATAGCCAGTGAATTTTTAAAGTAGCTCATGTTTTACCTCCCTAAGATTTATTTCATCAACTATAGCTCCCCTGTCTGCTAGGTGGACTATAGCCTTGTCCAAGTTTATTTTTTCTCCTTCCAATATAAGCCCCAAGTTACCAATAGGTTGACCACCTATCACCTCTATATTGCCCCAGATTATATTGGATACTACAGAATAGTTTTTGAGTAACTCTGCCACAACCGGCTCCTGAGATACCTGACCAATATATACCAGCTTGACCAACCTCTTTGTAGGGCCTAGATTTTCGGTTACTGGTAACTTTTCAACCTCTGTTAGAAACTCGTCTGTATGGTTGACCGTCTGAATAAAATTCTTGGTCACCTGACTGTTAGGTCTAGCAAATATATCAAATATATTCCCCTCTTCTACAACCCTACCTAATTCCATGACAGCCACTCTGTTACATATGGATTTTACAACCTGCATCTCGTGGGTTATAAGGACTATTGTAATTCCTAGGTCCTTGTTGACCTTCTTCAGTAGTTTGAGGATCTGTCCAGTAGTCTGAGGGTCTAAGGCTGATGTTGCTTCATCACACAAGAGTATGTCAGGATCGTTGGCAAGGGCCCTAGCTATTGCCACCCTCTGCTTTTGTCCACCCGATAATTGAGATGGATAGGAATCTGCCTTGTCTCCTATATCCACTAAGTTGAGTAGGTCTTGGGCCTTTTTCTTTCTTTGGACCTTGGATAGACTACTGTTTTTTAGGGGATAGGTTACATTTTCCAGAACAGTCCTTGAATTCATCAGGTTGAAATGCTGAAATATCATTCCTATCTTTTCCCTCTTTTTTCTGAGTTCCTTGCCATTCAAGTCCAGTATATTTTGTCCTCCTACTATGACCTTGCCAGATGTTGGCCTCTGAAGAAGATTTATAGTCCTTACAAGAGTAGACTTACCAGCCCCACTAAATCCAACTATACCAAATATATCTCCCTTTTCTATTTTGAGGTCTACCCCATCAACAGCCACAACCTTTTTATTATCCTGTTCAAACTCCACCCTTACATCTTCTAAACTTATCACTATACTCATCCTCCAATCTAATACTGACTACAAGTGGACTATAAAGATTTCCACCTTAGTCTTGTTAATTTTCAAAACTCAACTTGTCAATTTAAATTTAACTCCTAAAATTACCAATAAAAAAAGTCCCTTCCAACTATTAGTTGAAAAGGACGTCATAAACGCGTTACCACCTTTTTTCGAGATACCTTCACAAGTACCTCCTCATCAGGTACACCAAGTAAATCGAAAATATCTTCAAGTACTATCATACCCTAGCGCTATAACAGGCGCACCCGTCTGAGCCTAAATATCGACCCAGAGTCTCAGAGACCATGTTCACTAGCTTAATCTTCCTCTGCTCTCACCAAATGCAGATTCTCTGTAAAAAACGCTACTAGCTACTCTTCTCTTCAAAGACTTTATTTTCTTAAATTTATTATGTTTATGATTATATAGGCTACTAGATATATTGTCAATACCTTTTTGAAAATTTATTTTTGGTTTACTTTTTCTATTTTCTGTTCATATTCTAAATGCCTTGTTTTTACACGCTTTAAAAAGCAAATCACAATGAAAATTTTTTAACAAATCGTTTGCCGTCTGATAAATCATTTTTTTCAAAAAAATACCCTTTACAAATCCTAACAATAGGTCTATAATAAAACTCAACTTAATATTAAAAGGATAGAGGCGCAATCAACATCAGTAATAACAGACCATGTAGGCAAACTGTCTGTTGTAAAAGGGGCGATTGCCGAAATTAGGGTCACACTGCCTTGTGATTTTAGTTGGAACATTGGTTAATAGCCCTTGTTCTGTCATTATCTAGATGATAATGGAGAGCTAACCGCAAAATTACTAGTAATAATGGTTCAATCTATATGATTGCCGCTTTTTATGCTATGTCAAGACAAATGCAGGTTTTCTCATTTGTCTTTTTTTTATATGGGTGCAGTACTTGCTGGAGTTATAGAGCCAGCCAATGCCAACCCAGTAGTAGTAGAAGACAATGTCCTAATAGGGGCCAATGCAGTCATACTTGAAGGGGTCAGAATCGGCCAAGGGTCTGTAGTTGCAGCTGGTGCTATAGTCACTGAAGACGTCCCAGCAGGAAGCGTGGTAGCTGGTGTACCAGCCAAGATTATAAAGAAGACCAACCAGGTTGAAGGTCAAAAGATCAGCATAATAGATGCCCTTAGGTCCCTAGACTAATAAAAACTCAGGCCTAGATTCATCAATAGGGTCAATATAGAATTAGAAAAATATATCTAGAGAATGGTTATAAATAATATATATACAGAATACAAAATATATAATAGAGAATAAATAAAAGAATAAAAAATAAATAATGAATAAAAAAGAAAAGAGAATATAGAGTATATGAGATTCACAAAAGTGGAAGATATAATCAGGTGGAGACGTCATATCCACCAAAATCCTGAACTATCAAAAGAAGAGTTCAAGACAACAGAATACATAAGGGAAGAGCTAAGGTCCATGGGGCTTGATTATGAAGAGGTCGATGGTATGCCTACTGCTACTATAGCCTACATAGGGACAGGTATGGACAGCGCAAAGACCATCCTACTTAGGGCCGATATAGATGCCCTTCCAATAAAAGAGGAAAACGACATAGATTTTAAATCTTGCAATCCGGGAGTTATGCACGCTTGTGGCCACGATGCCCATGCTGCTATGCTACTAGGGGCAACACGTGAAATTCTAGGCCTTAGGTCAGAGGGTAAATTAAAGAACAACGTCCTAGTAGTATTCCAGCCTTCAGAAGAGTCTACAGGTGGAGCAAATGTACTTATAGACTCCTACCCCTTTGAAAAATACAGTATAGATGCAAGTTTTGCCCTACATATAAATCCAGACTTTGAAGAGGGAGTAATAGCGACTCGACCAGGCCCTATAATGGCATCTTGCAACGAGTTCACAGTCAAGATAGTCGGAAAGTCAGCTCATGTAGGCATCAGGGAAAATGGAATAAATGCCATAAACGCAGCAATCCAAGTCTACCAGCAGTTTCAGACAATACCTACCTATGACCTAGATTCAAAACACACCAACATAATCCACATTGGCAAAATGAATGTAGGAGAAGTTATGAACTCAGTTCCAACAAATGGCTATATGGAGGGTACCATCCGTACCTATGATATGGATGACCTTGAAATATCAAAAAAGAGAATGCAGGAAATATGCCAGGGGGTTGAGCTATCGACAAGAGCTAGTATAAACCTACATTTTGAAGATGGCTACCCTGCCCTACTAAACGATAAGGACCTAATCGACTTTGTAGCAAGTACAATTGAAAAGTCCGGGGCAAGGTCCTATATCATGCCAGATCCCTACCTATTAGGAGAGGACTTTTCATTTTTCAAAAATGTATCCCCTATATCCTACTCTTTTGTAGGTATAAGAAACGAAGATCTTGGCTATACTTCTGGTCTTCATACACCTTGGCTTCAGATGAGAGAAGAGGCCCTAGTATATGGTGTAGACTACCTAGTCGAGATAGCAAAGACCTACTAGCCATAGAGGAGGTTACAATATGCAAAAAATCTACAATAAACCTGAGTCTAACCCTAGACTCACAATAGACCTAGATGCCCTACACAAAAACGCCCGCCACCTAATAGGTATGACAGGAGGTGGGCTTATAGCCGTAGTAAAAAATGACGCCTACCATTTCGGACTTGAAAGAGCAGTAGAAACCTTCTACCAGGCCGGGGTCAGGTTTTTTGCTACAACTAGTCTTAGAGACTCTATACGTATAAGAGATCTCTATGATGACGTAGATATATTTATGCTTAATCCATGTAGGGACTTTGATAGCCTAAGAGACTACTCGATCACAGCTACCCTTGCTAGTCTAGATTTTCTAAGGGAAAATAAGGACTCTATGCATGATATATCCTACCACCTAGAATGGGCTGGTCAAATGAGGAGGTCAGGTTGTAGGTCAAAAAAAGAAGTATTAGAAACAATAAGACTGGCCAAAGAATCAAACATAAAATTAGACGGTATATGGACCCACTTTTCTTGGGCAGATGAATTCGACCAAGAAAACTCCTACGAAAAAGAAAAATCAGACTGGTTAGATATACTGGAGTCTGCCCAGAAAATCCATAAATTTAAGGTTGTTCAGGCCCAAAACTCAGCCTCACTCCAAAGGGATGGCTTGTTGGATAATCACAGCCATGCAAGGGTTGGTATCAGCCTATACGGTTGCCCACCCTACAAGGGAGCTGACCTTACAAACAACCACCATGCACTGACACTTTCAGGTTCCATAATATCAATCAAGGACCTTGAAATAGGAGAATCAATCGGCTACTGTTCATCCTTCAAGGCAGACAAAAAATCAAGGGTGGGTGTCATCAATATAGGTTATGGAGATGGCCTTCTTAGAAAAAGGGTTATGGGTCATGACGTTCTTATAAATGGCAGAAGATACCCCCTAGTATCTATGATGATGAGCCACACTATTGTATTGCTAAACGAAGATGATAATAGTGTAAAAGTTGGTGATCAGGCTATTTTTTACGGTCAAGATATACCTGTATACGAGTATACTTTCAAGGGAGTCGGAGCAAATTCCGAACAGATATCACCTCTTAACTTCCAGACTCTTGATCTAATCTACCTACCAGTAAAAAATAGACTTTGAACAGGCTTTAGAAAGGAATAATATGCAACTACACGGAAATTCAAAAATAAATCAGAATGGTCAACTTGAGATTGCCGGCATCACCAGTATGGACCTAGTAGACCAATATTCTAGCCCCCTATTTGTATACGATGAAGACCTAGTCACAAACCAATGCAGAAGGTTTCATAGTGTGCTTGAAGGCTCTGGCCTAGACTACCATATATCCTATGCCAGCAAGGCCTTTATCTGCAAGTACCTTGTAGGGATTATGGCTGAAGAAAATATGGGCTTGGACGTTGTGTCGGCTGGAGAATTATACAATGCCCTGAGTGCAGGTTTTGACCCTCAGAAAATTCACCTACACGGAAACAACAAGACGGACTTTGAGATTGAATATGCCTTGAAGGAAGACATAGGTTGCTTTGTCATAGATAGCTTTGACGAAGTAAAAAGGCTAAACCAAATTGCAGGTCAAATGTCTAAAAAGCCTAGGTGCCTACTAAGGGTTACACCTGGTGTAGAGGCCCATACCCATGAGTATATATCTACTGGAAGTACCGATTCCAAGTTTGGTCTTAATATAGACAATGGACAGGCATTTAAAGGAGTTGCAGACATACTCCAAGCAGAAAACCTAGACCTTATAGGTATCCATTTTCATATAGGGTCTCAGATATTTGGAACGGAAGGAACTAGAATGGCTGTAGACAAGGTATTTGGGTGGTTCGCTAAACTAAAAAAAGACCTAGACTACACACCTTCTGTCTTGAATATTGGTGGAGGATTTGGCATTAGGTACACAGATGAAGACCTGTCATATCCTATAGAAACAGCCCTTGATGAAATCATCAGCTGCCTAAAGGATTCATCTAAATCCAACAATCTTCCAATACCTCAATTGTGGCTAGAACCAGGTAGGTCAATAGTCGGAGAGGCCTGCACTACCCTATATAGGATTGGAACTATCAAGGAAATACCTGATGTAAGGACCTATGTATCAGTAGACGGTGGTATGAGTGACCATATAAGAACTGCCCTTTATCAGGCAAAATATGAAGTTGCTCTAGCCAACAAGATGACTGCACCTATATTCGGACTATATACACTGGCAGGAAAGTGCTGTGAGTCAGGAGATATCATAGCATACGATGTAAAACTCCCAATGCCTGAAATTGGAGATATAGCTGCTGTGAGCTGTACAGGAGCCTACCACTATTCAATGGCGTCAAACTACAATCAAATGCCAAGACCAGCAGTAGTATTCGTAAAAAACGGCACTTCCAAGCTAGCTATCAAAAGAGAGTCAATGGAAGACCTGATTAAAAACCAATTATAAATATACTTGAAAAAATCTTAATTTTTTATTAAAAGTATATGATACTGGAATAAAAATTAATGGAACTTTTTATACTAAGGATGAGTTTTCAATATTATTAAAATCATCTAGGGAAATTCCTATACGACAAAAAAGAACTGCTCTTACAATTCCCGCCGCAGCTGGTGCTTATTTTATTCCTGGTGTCGGTCAGGTATTGATCACAACCACAGGAATCGTTATCTTGGCAGGGGCAACCATTGCCACTGGTACTTGGGTATCAAATAGAATTATTAGCTATTTCAAAGAACACACTAAAAACAAACGAAAGAGTACACATGATAAACATACAAAACCTCGTCCAGGAAGATCCAATGAAAAGAAAAAAGATCCTAAAAAGGGTTGGAAACCAAAAAATCAAAAGAAACCTCAGCAACCTAGAAAAAGAAAGAAACACTAATTTATAAATACTTTATGGAGGTAATTTATGAACACACAATTTAAAAAAAATTGTTTGATGGAAATATATACCGAATGTGACGAATCATTTTTGGTTGGATTTTATTTATCTAGTTTTGACGAATATTCTTTATTTCATTTACTGGATGAACAAGGTAAAATAGATGGCATATATTTGATAAAAAATAAATTTATAAAAAATACTAACTACGAAACAGAATATTTAGAAAAAATAAATTTATATGCTGAATTTTGGAAAATCAACTCTGATAAGAACATCTTTAATATTGGATTAAAACAAAAAAATATTTCAAATATTGGAGATATCTTGAAATATATAAAAGAAAATAAGATTATATCAAGTTTTAAAATAAACAAGAAAAAATATATAATAACGGGATATATAAAATCTATCAATAAAACAAATATTGAAGTGCAAGAAATAGATCTAGAAACAGCTAAAGAATTTGAAACAACTTCTTATTTTCTAAAAGATAATATTTTGTTAATAGAAATAGATAGCGTAAATAATAGATTATTAGATTATGCCCATCTAAAAAATCATTAGTCTGAGTACATAAAATTTTTTCTGTAAATTTGCCGGTTAAACCTATTAATTTTGCCCCCCTATGTTTAGGGGGGGGAACACCGGTTAATTATCATCATTTTTCACACATAAACTAGACCCTAAAAAATCGATAGTTACTGTAAACATTCCATCTTTTACATCAACCCTGATATAACCGTCCATTTTTTCAATTAATTCTTTAGTTATAGCTAAACCCAATCCCGTAGACCCACTATGTCTTGATGCATCAACCTTATAAAATCTATCAAATACTCTTTCTACATCTATCTTTTGAGATTCATCAATTCCATTTGCTATTTTGAGTCTTGTATATCTCTTTTCAGTATCTTTGCACTCAATATCTGACAAACTAATCTCAAGTCTTTCATTACCATGTAGAAGTGAATTTCTAAATAAGTTATCCAATATCCTAATTGTAATCTGCCTGTCCCCATATATAAAAATGTTTTCCTCAAGACCATGCAAATCAACATCTATATTTTTTTCTTCCAGTTCCTCATAAATGTGGGTAAGATTTCTAAATACCAACCTACTCATGTCTATTTTTTCGTATACCAATTCAAGTTTTTTCTCCTGTAACTTTGCATATAGATATAATTCATCAAAGATATACTTCATAGCCTCTGTACGCTCTCTTATCAGAGAAATATACTCCTCTTGTTCCCCATTCATATCTGTATCTTCTAACAATTGAACATACCCATCTATGCCTGCTAGAGGCGTTCTTATGTCATGTGATAAATTTATAACAGCCTCTCTTACTATGGTATTTTTATTTCTAACTTCATAGCTATCTTTCCTATATTTTTCCAAAACACAATTAATGGAATTTATCAGTCTACTTATCTCCTTACCTGGACCTATGCTCGTTATTTTTAGATTAGAATCCTCTCTTTCTAAAAACGCAAGCTGACGACAGATATAGTCTATCTGTCGTCTAAATGCTATCAGGTAAAATATTGAAACCATACTTATTATTAAAATTATAATCAACAAAAACAGTATCATATACTTCCCCCCAAAAATTTACATTCATTACTATCGTATTACCTTACATCACGTTTTGAAAATACCCTAGTTGTGATAAAACTCCATACAAGTATCCATACAATTGCCAAGATTGTTACAAATAAAAGATGATCATATACCTTGTTATCACCTACTAACCAAGATTCTAGAGAATAAAGACCTATATTAAATCCTTTTACTCCTACAAACTTAGTTATTGCATAATTTATACCCGTATATATTGATCTACTCATTCCTAGTGACAACAATACCGTAACCAATAAACCTACATATGCTGAATTGACCAACATAGTAATGGCCACTGCAAATATACTAAATGCCGTCAACAAAAGATACTGTACCACGAAGTTATATATCAAGGTTGATACATCACCCAACCTCAACCAATCGCCTAATATTATCTTACCTATAGCAAAATCAAATACATAGTACATGGTTAAAAATGCCAATGTTATCATTCCTGTACTTATAAATTTGGCAAGAGCAATATGCTCTCTTGATGAAACTGCACCTGCTATATTCTTCCTAAATCCCTTTTTATTGTCAGCACTCGAAAACATGATTATTGAAACGACTGCCAGTAATACAGTACCTCCCCCTAAACCATTTTCTGTTATATGTCTATTCAAATCCATCCCCTTTTCTAAATAGGTTTCTGAACCATTATCAAGGGCAATCGCAAAACCAGTATCTTCGGGAGATGTAGCCGTTCCTATTGAGGCACCTGCCCCTTGGTTAATAGTCATCTGTTGCATAAGACAGGCAAATAATGCATATATAATTACTGCAACTGCAAGCTTTAACCACATTCCTTTTACAAATCTATACCTGTCCATCTTCACTAAATTAAACATTTGCACTACCTCCTACCATGTCCAAATAAAACGATTCTAAGTCTTTAGACTCCATCGCAAGTCTGCGCACAGCAACACCATTTTTTGCTAGTTCTATTGATATGTTGTCTGCCTTATCAAAATCATCGTATATATGGACCAGTTCATTGCTAATCACCTTATATTTTTTAATACATAAAGAATCTAAAACTGGTATTGTTTTAGCTGTATCAGAAACATCTAGTATCATCACTTCCTCACTTTTAGACTCCAACTCTTCCTTTGTCATCTCTGCTACTAATTTTCCACCTGATATAAAACCATAACTTGTAGCAATCCTAGACAATTCTTCCAAAAGGTGACTAGAAATTATAAATGTGATATTTTTTCTCTGTTTAATTTCAATATAAGCTCTCTTATTTCAACTATACCCTGTGGGTCCAAACCATTGATTGGTTCATCCAACAATACTAGATCTGGATTTCCAACCATAGCCAAGGCTATACCCAATCTCTGTCTCATACCTAGTGAAAATCCCTTTGTCTTCTTCTTTCCTACATTTTCCAATCCAACTAAATGAAGCAACTCATTTTCATGCCCCTTACGAGTAACTCCCTGTGCTATAGCCTTTAGATGCAAGTTATCCCATGCACTTAAATTTGGAAATATGCCCGGCTCTTCAATCAATGCACCTATATTGGTATTTAAGTGCATGGCCTCCTTTCTCCTTTTTCCATAAAAGAGAATTTCCCCACTAGAGGGTTCAGCAAGATTTGCTAACATTCTCAATATAGTGGTTTTACCTGCACCATTTTTACCAATTAAGCCATATATGTCTCCTTTTTTTATTGAGAGATTTATATTTTCAGCAGCCTTTTGTTTTCCGTATACTTTTTCTAAATTTGTCGTCTGAAGTATATAATCCATAAAATTCCCTTTCTTAACTACTTTATATTATTTGTTATAATAATATAATACTCTCGTAATTTTAAAATATATCAAGCAAAGTTTAAAGAAAGTTTAAAGTTTATAAAACCACTTACTCATACACTCTAGATTTTACTTGGATAGTCTAAATCCAATTCCCCATATTGTGTCAATATAAGGTTCATCTGAAAATTCTCCTATTTTTTTCCTTATATTACTAATGTGCACACTTATAGTCCTATCATCTCCTGTATATATTTCACCCCATATTATCTCATAAATATCCTGTTTTGAGAAAATCCTTTTTTGATTTTTCAAAAATAATTCTAATATTTTAAATTCATACTTTGTCAAAATTAACTCTTTACCACATACAAATACATCAAAAGTTTCCGGAAATAATTCTAAATCTCTATATCTTAAAACATTTTCCATATTTTCAGCCTTATTATCTAACTTGGACACCTGAGAAATTCTAGCCTGTACCCCAATTCTCGCAAGCAGTTCTTTATTATCAAAAGGCTTTGTAATATAATCATTGGCTCCAGCATCAAGCAGTTTCACCTTGTCAACAATGTCACTTATAGCTGACACTACAATTACTGGTACATCCAAAATATCCTTTATCTGGGGCAACAACTCATATCCATCTATTCCCGGTAAAAATAGGTCCATTATTATGATATCTATTTCCTCTTTTCTTGATTGGCAATTGAGTAGACCTTCACTTCCTGAATAAGCTTGAATTACACCAAATCCATTCTTCTCAAGCACTCTTTTTTCAATATCGTTTATACTCACATCGTCTTCTATAATTAAAACGTTTAATTTATTATTCATAAAAACTATCACCACCTCTAATTATATTCTATACCATAAAAAACTAAATTTAACTAAAAATAATAAAAAATACATTCTAAATTGCAATATCAATTCATATGATTATAAAAACAGGAATTTAAAATTCATGTATTTTTGTATTGACATTTTATTCCAATCATTATATCATTAAGCTAAATATAGACATATTTATTGTCTTAATAATATATTACTAATTATTTTTTCTCGTGTATTTGCATTGTAGAAAGGGGACGTGTTTATGAAACTTAAAAAGGGTTTATGTCTTGTTTTGTCGATGTCAATTTTGATGACTTTTACTATTCGCTCTCATGCTCAGGACAAAGAATTTATAAACATTAATATAACCACTGAAGAAGAACTGTTTAATGATAATGATATCAAATTATCTAGAAGTAGCAGCAGTCCCTCAGTTAAGGATGACAATTTGGACGAATTAACACGAAAAAGAGATTTTTTGATAAGAGAAAATTATAATGTTTATAGAAACAAAATAAAGTCAGGAGCAATCGGGTATAACAAATATTTTAAAGAAATGCTAGATTCATAATACGGCATTAGTAACTTTTTCACTAAAAAATTTGTTGATTCTAGTAATAAGGATATCTTAAAAAAAGAAATCTTATTCATAAATTTCATGAATAATAATGATTGTACATTTATAAACGTACAAGGTTTTTTGCCTAGTTACTACAGTTCTTTTGAGAGCCTTGTTTATAGAAATAATAACGACCAAAAAGATCTTGTTAAACAGACTAAGCAGATGACAGAAGAAGAGTTAAAAAAATTATTTGAATTTTATCTAGAAAATATAGAAGATTATTTGAATAGCACAAAATCTAGCGTAGAATCTGTGTATCAAACTGTTTACCCTATAGGTATAGATAATCTTAGTGATGACTTTGAGAAAGACATAAGAAATAAGTACAAAGAAAAATCTCTTGAATATGCTGGAGAAGATTCAAGAATAAAGGCTTTTTTTGAACTGATTAATAAAGATGATACAGACAAGTTAAATTTTTATATAGATTCTAAATTACAATATCAAATATCACATTTTCCTCCGATAGCTTTGAATTTTAAGCTGTATAATAATATATTCTGCAAAGTAACAAAGTGAAATACATTCTTACAGTAGAAATAACACTACAAAAGTGTGAATCTGATACTGTTAGGAAATGCTTATAAAAAACAACGAAGCTGGTGTATCTTTTCACTCACCAGCTAACGTTGTTTGAATCCCCATTAATCTTATTTAACAAAGATCCCAAAATTTTCTATAAATATATATTCTTTAATCTAAGCTACTATTTAGCCATCTCTCTACCGGCTGCAAATGCCTTTTTATTTAGTTCAACAAACTTTTCAGGAACACTAGACACTATAGCCTCTATCCATTTATCTTCTGGTATATCCTCTACAAACATTGAGCAAACACCTAGTAAAACTATGTTTGCAGCTGATTTATTTCCTAATTCAACTGCCTTAGCTGTACAGTCTTCAAATATGACCCTACCGGCATATTTATTTAATTCTTCTTCTATATCGGTAGCATATTCTTCTACACCCTGCTGGACAAGAGTTGGAGCCATCTCATACCTGTTTACTATAGCTACTGATGTGTCTTTCTTTAGCTCTTTTCTAAATCTTCTACCCTCTAGGGCTTCAAAACCTATCAGTATATCCACATCTCCTGGTCTCACGTTAGGAGAAAATACTTTTTCACCTATTCTTATACTTCCCCATACCTTACCACCTCTTTGTGATAGGCCTACAACGTCATTAGTCTTTACGTCAAGTCCTGCTAGATGGGCTGCCTGAGCTATTATCTTGGTAGTCATTACAAGACCCTGACCACCTACACCTGCTAAAATTATATTTGTATTTGCCATTTTACTTACCTCCATATACCTACTTAGATTCTTTTCTCTTTATTGCACCAACTGGGCAAACTTGAGCACATATACCACAACCTACACACTGGTTTGGATCTATTGATGATTTTAGTTTTTCTATACCATCATACTTCTTCATTCTTAGAGGAGGACAGTTAGTTTTGATACAAGTCTTACATCCTATACATACTGTTGGATCTACTTCAAATGGAGTTTCTTTTACCTTGTATCTCAAGGCACACGGTCTACTTGTTAATATTACTGATACACCCTTTCTCTTAGTAGCTCCAACGATTGCTTCTTTTGCTTCTTTGTAGTTGAACTGGTCTATCACCTGGATATCATCAAAGCCCATATTTCTAAGAGTCGCCTCTATAGATATATCCTGGCCTGTCTGGTCCATATGAAATGACTCACCTGTTGGCTGACCACCAGTCATGGCTGTTGTAGCATTATCTAGGACTATCATAGTGATGTTTTCGTCGCCCTTTAGCTGGTACTGTAGGTTGGCAAAGCCTGGTATTCCTGAATGGAAGAATGTACCATCGCCTATTACACCTACTACTGGCTTGTCTACATCACCTTGCTTGTCCATAGCATATCTTAGACCCTTTATGATACCAAGAGATGCACCCATACTGATATTTACCTTTAGGACTTCCCATGGGTACAATAATCCCATTGTATAGCAGCCTATATCTCCTACAACTGTCACCTTAGACTTTTTCAGTATATCGAATACTGGTCTATGAGGACATCCTGCACAGAATAATGGACCTCTAGCTGTAGTGTCGTCCTTGGCTGGATCTAGTAGTTTCCTTTCCTTTAGGACACCTATCTTTACTAGGCCTTCTTCTATTACTTCTGAGTGTAGTTCATTAGTAAAGCTGAAATACTCCTTACCTACACAGTCTATACCATTTAACTTTAACTCATTTTCAATAAATGGCATCATTTCTTCTATTACTATTACTTTTGAATACTTTTTAGCAAGATTTTTGATCTTGTCTATTGGAAGTGGATATACCATACCTAGCTTCAGTACATCCACGTCTGGACAGACTTCCTTGAAGTTGTAGTAACATATACCTGATGTTATAACTAGGCTATCACTCCCATATTCTTCTAGCTTGTTTATACTTAAATCGTTGGCAGCTTCCTGTAACTTTTCGATTCTTTCTTTCATTGTATACTGGTGCTTAAAGGTATGAGGAGGCAACATACAAGAAAGTGATGGCTTGCCACTGAACTTCGGTCCCATCTTTTCTTCTCTTTGACCTATCTCTACTAGGGACCTAGCATGACATATCCTACTTGTTATTCTCATCATTACTGGCATCTGGTATTCTTCACTGATATCAAGGCCTGCCTTTACATAGTCCTTGGCATCCTGTGAGTCAGCTGGGTCGAATATAGCCATATTGGCAAACTTACCTAGTATTCTATTGTCCTGTTCATTCTGTGAACTTGACATACCTGGGTCATCACCTGATACTAGCATAAATCCTGCATCTATAGGCGACTGAGTAAAACTCATCAATGGGTCCATACAGATATTGACACCAACGTGCTTCATAGTTACAAGTGTCCTAAGCCCACCATAACAAGAACCTATACCTACTTCAAGCGCAACCTTCTCATTCATTGAAAACTCTGAATATATATCATCGCTGTACTCGCTTTTCATAGATTCGATTACATCAACGGTTGGTGATCCTGGGTATGCTGTTGCAACCATACCACCTGCTTCATAAAAACCTCTAGCAATAGCCTGATTACCACTTAATATTTCTTTTTTGCTCATTTGTCCTTCTCCTTTACCTTTTTCGATTTATAAACTCTGTTTTTTAAGTAAAACTTTAATTTCATAATAGGAAATCGTTATATTGCTAGTATACCCAAAATACAGGTATCTAATTTTTTTATTTGTAGAAATTTTCAAATTATTTAATTAAACTCTAAACCAATAAATATCCACATTTAATATTGAAAACTCCAATTTCATCTTGGAAACTTAATATAATTGTGTATTTTGCTATTTAAATTAAACTTTTTGTCATTCGCTTAAAATAAAAATACCACGAGAAAATTATTTTCTCATGGTATTTATAGTGTGTGATATTATAAATTGTAAAAATCTACTCTCTACAGATTACTATTTTCCATAGTAGGCATTTAAGTACATCTCCTTTAGTTCTTCAACTAATGGATATCTTGGGTTGGCACCTGTACATTGGTCATCAAATGCCTGTAAAGCCATGTCATCTATACTATCCAAGAAGGCTTTTTCATCTATGCCGGCTTCCTTGATGGTAGCTGGAACTCCAGTTTCCTTTCTCAAGTCTTCTATAGCCTTTATAAGGTTGTTTACTGTTTCCATGTCATCATTTCCAGACTTAACGCCACAGAATCTAGCAAATTCAGCATATCTTTCAACGCAGTCAGGATACTTATACTGAGGGAAAGTTCCCATCTTTACTGGGGCCTCTGAACAGTTGTATTTTATAACATGAGTTATTAACATAGCATTGGCCACACCGTGCTGAACATGGTGGAAGGCTCCTAACTTATGAGCCATTGAGTGACACACTCCCAAGAAAGCATTAGCAAATGCCATACCTGCCATAGTTGATGCTATAGCCATCTTTTCTCTTGCCTTTTCATTAGTAGTTCCTTCTCTGTAGGCCTGAGGAAGGTATTCGAATATAGATTTACCAGCCTTAAGAGCAAGTCCATCTGCTGGCTCTGACCTCATAACTGATACGTATGCTTCTAGAGCATGTGTCAAGGCATCTATACCTGATGAAGCAGTCAACCTAGGTGGCATATCCATCATCATATCAGCATCTACAATAGCCATATTTGGAAGTAGCTCATAGTCTGCTAGAGGATACTTTATACCAGCATCCTGGTCAGTTATTACGGCAAATGGAGTAACTTCTGAACCAGTACCTGCTGATGTTGCTATTGCACAGAAGTAGGCTTTTTCACCCATCTTAGGGAATGTATATACCCTCTTTCTTATATCCATAAATGTCATTGCCATATCCTTGAAATCAGCCTCAGGATGTTCATACATAACCCACATAATCTTACCAGCATCCATAGCTGAACCACCACCTATAGCTATTATAAGGTCCGGTTCAAAGCTCTTCATGGCCTCTGCACCACGTCTTGCACAAGCTAAAGTTGGATCAGGCTCAACATCAAAGAATGTAGTATGTACAATGCCCATAGCATCTAGCTGGTCTGTTATATTCTTTGTGTAACCATTCTTATATAGGAAAGAGTCAGTCACTATAAATGCCTTTTTCTTGTTCATAACATCCTTAAATTCCTGCATAGCAACAGGTAAACATCCCTTTTTGAAATATACCTTTTCAGGTGTCCTAAACCAAAGCATATTCTCTCTCCTCTCAGCTACAGTTTTTGTATTTAATAAGTGCTTTACACCAACATTTTCAGATACTGAATTTCCACCCCAAGAACCACATCCAAGTGTAAATGATGGTGCTAGCTTAAAGTTGTAAAGGTCACCTATACCACCCTGAGATGATGGAGTATTGACTACTATCCTACAAGTCTTCATAGACTTGATAAACTTGTCTAGTTTTTCCTTACACTTTATAGTGTCTATATATAGTGATGATGTGTGTCCAAGACCACCTTGTTCTACTAGGTGCTCTGCCTTTTGAACAGCATCATCAAAATTTTCATACTTGTACATAGCTAAAATAGGTGAAAGTTTTTCATGGGCAAATGGCTCCACAAAATCTGTTTGCTCAACCTCCGCTATGACTATTCTGGCAGTTTTTGGTATATCAACACCTGCCAACTTACCTAGATTTCTAGGTGATTGACCTACGATTTTACTATTCAATCCACCAGCTTCATTCAAAATTATTTTTCTAAACTTATCTACTTCATCGCCCTTTAGAAGATAGGCTCCCCTGTATACAAATTCATCCCTTATCAAATCATAGTCCTTGGCTGGCACTAATACTGACTGCTCTGATGCACATATCATACCATTGTCAAAAGACTTAGATAGGATTATTGAACTTACTGCTGTCTTATAGTCAGCGCTCTCGTCGATTATAGCTGGAACATTACCAGCCCCTACACCAACAGCTGGCTTGCCTGATGAATAAGCTGAATGCACCATACCAGGACCTCCAGTTGCCAATATTAAATCCGCTTCCTTCATCAATTCTGCTGTAAGTTCTATAGATGGTTCATCAACCCATGCTATTATTCCCTCTGGAGCCCCCGCCTTTACAGCTGCCTCCAATACAGTCTTAGCAGCAGCTATAGTCGATTTTTTTGCCCTTGGATGTGGGGATATTATTATACCATTTCTAGTCTTTAAAGATATCAATGTCTTAAATATTGCAGTTGAAGTAGGATTAGTAGTAGGTATAACCGCTGCTATAACACCAACTGGTTCATATATTTTCTTGATTCCAAAAGCATCATCTTGTTCTACCAGACCACAAGTTTTTGTATTTTTATAGGCATTGTAAGTATATTCAGCAGCATAGTTGTTCTTGATGACCTTGTCCTCAAGAATACCCATTCCAGTCTCTTTGTTTGCCATTATCGCTAGGTCTATCCTTTTGTGGTTGGCTGCAAGAGCCGCTTCCCTAAATATATGGTCTACTTTCTCCTGGCTGAAGCTGGCAAATATATTCTGAGCCTCTCTTACCTCTTTTAGTTTCCTCTCAAAAGTACTTAGGTCTTTTACAATATAATCCTTATCTTCTTGTATTGCTTGGTTTTGCTTTGACATCTCTCTACCTCCAAAATCATAATAATATGGGCCCGTTTTTAAATAAATAGTATTAAATAAGTTTATTATCGTTTATTTATTAACATTATTGTACTCCCACTCTGTTTATTTGTCAACATATTAACTGATAAATTTTATGAATTTTTTATGTTTTTTTGTCAAATTAATAGGGTTTTTTATGATAATTACCTATTAAACCTATTATTTATAGATTTTCAAGCTTTCCTGACTATAAATAATGTTTAATTATAAACAATGTATCCTTTATTTTATAACCTTATCTTTATTTTATTGTTAATTTATTATCCTAAATGTCGAGATAACGATATCCCCTTTAATTATATAAATTTAGCGTAGAAGAGCCAAATAAACATCAGCTATACATCTACGCTAAAAACTACTATATTATATTGTAAATATATCTAAGACCTTATATCAAATTTATTGTGGTCTTTGGGCTCTTCTGAATATATACTCTCCAAATAAGATGCCAAAAAAGTCTTATCACAATACTTTTGCCACAATCTATAGCCATCACTCTTGATATTGAGTTCTGGATGCTCTAACATCCTTCCTGAAAAATATGCTATGCTAGTATCGACCATAAAATTCATCATCTTGTATTTTTCTTCTTCATCTATTTCAATATTCTTTATAACCCTATCCGTCTGATTCTTTGTCGCCCTCACTATAAATTCCCTTGAATAATTCTTAAAGTTCAAGAGGTTTTTGTCTGGCTTTGAATACAATTGAGCCCACTTCTCTACCTCTAGCCTCATGGTCTCGTAGGACATATCTCCCCTGAGTCCTATACTTATTACAGAATACTGGTTGGGATATAGGCTAAGACAGGATACGGCAGCATCATATACATTCTTGTACTCTGCAAGGTGTTGAGAATGCATATGACCACTTAGGTTTAGCCTTACATTGTACTTGTTGTAGAGGTCTACTAGCTTGGAACTGTTATCTATCTTGTAGCCTGATACAAACATCTTGTTGTGGGCAAGGATATTTTGGTGGCTGACCCCTATCACCCTTTCATTTCTCTTGTGAGCGCTTATCAAAGCGTTTTCTATCCACCTATATGTAGAATTGCAGATGTACTTTTTATTCTTGCCTGTGTTTGTATCTAGCATCAATAAGCTAACCCCTGGGCTAAGCCTGTATAGGTAGCTCAGTGAATGCTTGTCCCTTGACATGACTCTAGATGAATCTCCATATCCAAAATCCCTATATATATTTACAAATTCATCTATTGATACGTTGTCTACTTCTTGGTCTTGGTCTCCAAAAAAACTACAAGAAATTTCATTGTCTATGTCGTGGTTGCCCGGTATTACAACAACCGGTATCTTGTTGGACCTAAGAACCATCAACTTATCCCTTAGATCTATATGGCTTAGTCTTTCGCCATTAAAGGTTAAATCACCGCTAAATACAACCAGGTCTGGCTTGGTATTTATGCACTCCTGTACAAAGCAGTCAAATATCTCCCTTACATACCTAACTGACTTGGCATCGAAGTACTCTACCTTATCCTCGAACGATTTTTTGTAATCTGTAAGCCTAGCAGATAAATAATGAAGGTCACTTATATGGTATATCTTTATCTCCTTGCTAACCCCGTCTCTAATCTCTTGTCTGACCTGGTCTGCTATTGAATTATCAACCTTTTCCTTATTCCTTGATAGATATAAAAAACCTGCTATAAAGGCTATTAACATACCTACAAATATATACATATCGATACCTCCCTTACTATCTTTTATATATTTTTATTATACACCCTAAACTAGATTTATAGACTATCTTTTCAATATCAAGCAAATTTTCCAAGAACTATTGTCCATTTTAGAAGTTTGTGGTAGAATATTTATTGTAAATATATGTCTTTGTAGCTCAGCAGGATAGAGCGTTCGCCTCCTAAGCGAAAGGTCGCTGGTTCGACTCCAGTCAGGGACACTTTTAGTACTGGTCATTTGACCAGTACTTTTTTATTTCCATAAAAAATAAAGAGGTGGACTAGCTTGTAATATATCATCCTCTTACTGGTAGGTCCAGTGAGGAAAATAGATATAACTTGGGTCAACCTCTTTTATCTACTCTATAAATCATACGAGCTAGAGAACTACTTCAGAATACTCGCTCAGATTTTTTTCTAATTTTTTCTTTACCCTCTGGATAGCATTGTCTACAGATTTTGCATCCTTGCTTAGGGATATCGCTATATCACTATAGGACTGGCCTGATAGGTATCTGATAAAGACCTCTTCTTCAAACTTGCTCAAGGTCTTTTTCATCCTATTTTCCATATCCTTATAGGCTTCCTTGTCTATAACCAAGCCCTCTGGATCATTGTCTAGACTTGTAGTTACCATATCATATAGGGTTCTTTCTGATTCCTCTTCAAACATGGGTCTATTAAGAGATATGTATGTGTTTAGAGGTATATGCTTTTGCCTAGTAGCTGTCTTTATAGCCGTTATTATCTGTCTTGTAACACAGATATCTGCAAAATACCTAAATGAACAAGTCTTATCTTCATCATAGTCCCTAATAGCCTTATATAATCCTATTAGTCCCTCTTGAATAATATCTTCTTTATCAGCCCCCACCAAGAAATATGTCTTAGCCTTGGCCTTTACCATTATAGAGTATTTTTCTATTAATTTATTGATAGCGTATTTATCACCCTGTTTTGCCATATCCACAAGCTCATAATCTAGGTCTTGTTCATGGCAGTTAGGATGTTGGGCTTCTATCTCTTCCTGCATACAAAAATCCCCCTATTTTATTTTTTTCTCCTAATTTCTTCCAACCTAGAAAATACATCAGGAGATATCTTATTCTCCAACCTATTCATGTTGTTGTACTTCTTTATCCTAGAGTGATTGTCACGTCTTAGTTCTTCCTTGGCTGAAGAAAGGTCTCCTATCAGCTCTCTTGCAGGTATCCTAGAACATCCCTTGCCCAGGATTATCTGCTGCTCGGCATAGTCACTTGTTGCTACATATACCTCATCATACTTTGAAAGACCTGATATAAACTTCTCTATATAGGTATCCGCTGTCTGATTTTCCTTTGTAAATACAACCGTAACATCATGGTGGTGCTCTATTTTTTCATCCACGCCCTTTACATTATAGGCGTCAAATACCACATGGGCCTCATATCCCTTTATCTTGGAATACTCCATCACATAAGCTACCAACTTATTTCTTGCAGACTCCAAGTCATCTTCACCTAGCTTTTTAAGTACAGACCAAGCATTTATTACATTATAGCCATCTACTATCAAAATTTTTCTCGCTACATACTTATTTTTTTGCATTTCTCTGTCTATATACCTCATATAATAGTATACCACCTGCAACTGAAGCATTTAGGGATGTAACATTACCTGACATAGGCATAGATACAGTAAAATCACAGTTCTCCTTTGTCAGCCTAGATATTCCCTCTCCTTCACTTCCAACTACTAAGGCAAGTGGTCCTGTAAGGTTGGTCTGGTAAAATGCATCTCCACCCATATCTACGGCAGCTATCCATAGACCTTCCTCTTTTAGTTGTTTGATAGTATTTACTATATTTGTTACTTTACATACTGGTACATATTCAACAGCTCCTGCTGATGCCTTGGCAACTATAGGAGTTATATGTACACTCCTCCTCTTAGGTATGATAATACCATGAGCACCAACCGCATCTGCTGTCCTGATGATAGACCCTAAGTTGTGGGGGTCTGTAATACCATCAAGTATTATAAAAAATGGGTCTTCTTCTTTTTCCCTAGCCTTCTTTAGTATATCTGACAACTCATAATATACATAATCGCTAGTAAGGGCTATTACCCCTTGGTGGGCATGGCTCTCTGACATCTCATCTAGCTTGTGTCTGTCAACCTGTTGGATAATTATGTTGTTATCCTTTGCCATACCTATTATCTTCTTTATTGAACCCTCCTTAGATCCCTTATTGACCATTATCTTTTCTATTGGCCTATTGTTCTTTAGGGCCTCTATTACGGGGTTTCTTCCTTCTATTAGAGCCAAAATATCACCGCCTTATCTGTTTTCTATTATATCTATCGACTCTTCTACCAAATAGTCTAGTCTGTCTATGTCACCTTTTAAATACACATATCCTATAACTGCTTCGAATCCGGTAGCATGCCTATAGTCTATAACGCTGGCATTTTTGGCAGCTGTGTTTTTCTTATGGTTTCTTCCTCTTTTAAATATTGTCGTCTCTTCCTCTGTCAGAATATCTTCTAGACCCTTTATAGCCTTTGACTGGGCATGGGCACTCACATATTTTATTGCAGACTTGTGAAGGTCATTTATCTTTAAGAATATATTTCTCTTTATCAAGTACTCTCTTATATACGATTCATATACTGTGTCGCCTAAATATGCCAAAGTGAGTGGCGATATCCTCGCCAACTCACTCTCTTTTATTATTTTCTCTTCCATTTTACACCCTGTCTTGTATCTTCTATTACTATGCCCATTTCTAATAGTTCTTCTCTGATCTTGTCAGCTAAGGCAAAGTCTTTGTTCTTTTTAGCCTCTGCTCTTTTTGCTATCATTTCTTCTACAGTCCTTGCCAAGTCGTCATTTTCTTCTACTGACTTGTTTGCTATATTAAGAACTCCTGTAAGTTCATTAAATAGGTCTATATTTAGTCCTATAAATTCCTTAGAAGATGTATCCTTGATATTTGTATTCATAAACTTGGCAAGTTCAAATATAGCTGAAATTGCATCAGATGTGTTCAAGTCGTCATCCATAGCCTCTATAAACTTGGTCTTGTATGAGTTTAATTCATCAACTAGACCTGTCTCTTCTGGACTCATCTTTGTATCCTCTAGCTTAGACATCATAAACTCTGCATTGTCTCTAGCATTCGTAAGTCTTTCAAGACCTGCCTTGGCCTGGTCTAGGATAGTGTCTGAGAAGTTGACTGGGTTTCTATAATGAGTAGATAATAGGAAGAATCTCACTAGTCCTAGGTCATACTTTTCAGCAATTTCCCTTACTGTAAAGAAGTTTCCTAGGGACTTAGACATCTTTTCTCCATCTACATTTATATAACCATTGTGCATCCAATAGTTGGCAAATACATGTCCATTTCTACATTCACTCTGGGCTATTTCATTTTCGTGGTGAGGGAACTGTAAGTCCTGACCACCAGCATGGATATCTATTGTGTTGCCAAGGTACCTACTAGACATTACTGAACACTCTATATGCCAGCCTGGTCTACCTTCACCCCAAGGAGATTTCCAACCTGGTTCTCCGTCTTTTTTAGCCTTCCATAATACGAAATCTAGTGGATCTTCCTTCTTGTCGTCTACGTCTATTCTAGCACCTAACTCAAGTTCTTCTATATTCTGGTGGGATAGCTTGCCGTATTCCTTGAACTCCCTAGTCCTAAATAGGACATCTCCATTAGACTCGTATGCATATCCCTTGTCTACTAGGTCTTGAATAAAGCTTATAATTTCCTTTATATTGTCTGTTACCTGAGGATGAACTGTAGCCCTCTTTATGCCTAGGCCATCACAGTCTATAAAGTACTCCTTGATGTACTTTTCAGCCACTTCTTCAGGAGATATGCCTTCTTCATGACTTCTCTTGATGATCTTGTCATCTACATCAGTAAAGTTCTGAACATATGTTACTTCATAACCCCTGTACTCAAAATATCTTCTTAGTGTATCAAAAACAGTGAAAGGTCTTGCGTTTCCAAGATGTATAAAGTTATAAACTGTAGGTCCGCACACATACATCTTTACCTTTCCCTCTTCAAGAGGTATAAATTCCTCTTTTTTTCTTGTCATAGTATTATATACTTTCATTAGAGCACCTCCAAATTATTTACTTTGTATCTAAAATCATATTTATTAACTCTAGGCTTGCTACTTCATTATTTCCTATACCAACCTGGTATACTTTTCCTATCTTCATAGCTGATATGGCATCTCTTTGCTGCTTTTTAAGCTTAGAATGTGCTAGTACGATTGGAGATTTTGTCTTTGCAGCATAGGCTCCAACTGCCAAACCATCTATTAAAGAATCCTCTCTCGGTATGCCATCTTTGGCAACAAAGGCAAATTCTGAATTCCTATTCTTGTAGAAATAGTCTATTATACTTGCATTTGTATTATTTCTATTGTTACCGCTAAGTCTCAATGGATTCTTACTAGACTTTTCTAGTCCTTCACTTAAAGATCCACTTCCCCCTATTATATAGGTCTTTTCAATCTGGCCTATTTCAGTAGGTATATTAGCCTTCATATTATTGCCTACCAATATAATAGGTATATTCTTCTCTCCTGATATTGGTGAAAAGCTGATTGCATCGGCTAATCCCCTTCTTCCATTTACTAGGGCTACTGAGTTGACACTTGTATCTTTAGATTTTGATAACCTAGCGACTTCTTTTGCTATATTTTCACTGGTTTCATACCTATTTCTACCTGCTATTCTCTCAACCTTCATGCCTCTTTTTGAAAGGTATTCACTTATTTTCATAGATACAGAAGAGTCTCCACCTACTACTATGATGTTTTTGGCAGCCAATCTATTGATTTCATTTTCTATATCCGGATTTAACTTGTTCTTGTCTGTTATCAGTATAGGTGCAGACTTTAAACTTGCAAGAGATGTAGCTGTAAGGGCATCTGGCATAGACTTGCTATTTACAAGTACTACATTTTCCGAATTGGTCCAGCCTTTTTTTGATACCTCAACTGCTGTCTTGTACCTATTGCTTCCAGCTATTATATTTTCTCCACTCACCTTATTTTTGGATGTTATGGCCTTTATTACCGGATTAGTTGATTCAAGCCCCCCTATTTTCTTCATATCTACTAGGGAATCATTTATAAGCACAAATGACTCACCTGGGTTGGAACTTGACTTATACATCTTGTATCCGACTACGTCTTTTTCTATGTTTATTGTAGACTTTTGACCAGCCTGTGTATTGTCTATCCTAATACCTATAGCACCCTTGCCATTCAATCTATGGTTGTTGATATCTACTGTTGTATAGCCTGAGTGGTCTACCCTACCTGACTTGAGTAGTAATTTTTTACTGTAGTCATAACTATTAGATACATATGGTATATAGTATATTTCATAGTTTGCCCCCTGAGAATCTGTTGCAAACATAACCCCCTGTAGGACCTCGCCTGCCTCAAAATTAAAGGCATTTGCTACTGTTAGGGCCTTGTCATCCCTAAGATTTGAGGACATAGAATACTCATGCTGGTATATCTTCTGACCCTGGTCCTTTTTTACATTGGATATTGCGTAGTTGTCTGAATATGACAATATATTCTTATCTTCATAAGAGATCCACATATAGCCACCTTCACTATTGTAGTTGCCCCAGCTGTTCTTTACTAGCCAAGCCCCATTTGAATTTGGCCTTGCAAGTCCTGTAAACTTGTCCCTCGGATAGTCATTGTCCCAACCTACAATAGTTATAGCATGGGTCTGACCCTTCTTGTCATCACAGTAAAAGGCATTCTTATCTAGACTCATATACCTCTTATCATCATAGTAACCACTCATAACAGCACCATACTTTAAGATTGCATTCTTGACAGACACCTCATCAGTGGCTACGTTTACTACATCGGTTACACGGTAGTCAAGCATCTTGGCACTATCATAGTTATATGGCTTTTTTGCACCTTGTTCAGTAGTCATCCTACCATTGTAGGGAATATCAGCCTCTAGCTTAGGTCCCATCCAAGATGTAAAGTATCCAACAGAAGTCTCATTTGTAGAACCTTCCGTATCGCCTATATTCCAATTGTATAGTCCACCCTTGCCCCACCATCTCATATGTTCTTCAGAAAGGTCATAGTCACCTAGGCCTGATTTTTTAAGATATGACTCAAGGGTCGCATTTCCGGCAAAGGTCCAGCATATACCTAGACTCTGCTGGTCTCTTACAGGGGTCATGTAACCTAGTGACCTTGGATCATACTTGCTAGATGCAGAAGTATATGTTCCAAAACCGCTCTGCTTTACAAAAGACCTCAGTCTAGTACCCCTAAAATCAAATGTAGTAATATCCATGGTATGGCCATCTTGGGTCTTAACTGGCTTTGGTATATTCACACTCTCCCCATTTACATTGTCTCCACCATTATCATCGCTACCATATATGATATCTACATCATTAAGACTGCTTGTTTCTGGACCATCATAGGCTCTAACTCCAGAGTGTCCTATTGGTCCTGCTAGCATTATACCTGTCAAAAAACAAAGTACAGCCTTCTTAAACTTATTGTCTTTTCTTAATTTCTTATTTCTATTATAAACCATTTATTAAATATCCTTTCACTCTGTACACATATGCAATCTTTCTCATACGCCACAAGCTCTAGACAAACTTCCTTAGTTTAAACCTCTTAAAACAAGGTCGAATTCCTAGCCAAATCATACTTAGCTTCATCAAAAATGCATACACTTGTACTACTACATCTTACCACGAAATCCCAATATATTCAACTTTACTGGATATATACATACTGGTCTGTAGGCTGTCTTGTAGGCTCAAAATCAACATCGCTTATCTGGGCCAACTCCTCATAATTATAGGTAAAAGTCTTCTTTGAACTTATCTTTCCAGTTACCCAATACCACTCGTTGTCCTTTAGTTTTTCATAGCCCTTGCCAGTATAAATAAAGCCACATGGCTGCATATCTGCCATACAACATACCATACCCATCCTGCCTAGGACGACGAATTTTCCCTTTTGGCTAGGATCCTTGAATACCCTTACCAATATTTTAAATTTAACATCCTTATAATTATCCCACATAAGACTAGAGTCATAGTACCACTTTAGGTACTTTGAGTCATCTATCTCTATATAATCCTTTCCAGGCTCCTTTTTATAGACTGTTTTTTCAAAAGTCTTTATATCATAGTCTGGTTTTGGCTGGTTGCTGACAAGGCTAGTCCCCTGAGATCTAACAACAAAGGCATCATTATTTATATAAAAAGTCACCATAAGAGGTATCATAAGGACAAAATACTTGGCTAACTGGTTCATATGCCTTGGCCTAAATAGGCTAGGTATGGAAAATACAGCTATCAATACTAAGACAAGCGCTGTAATTCCCAATATAAGGTTGAACTTTGGATGGACTAGGTCATTTATCCTGCCAGTTGCCAAACTTATACCTATGATAAGAGCCATAAATACCTCTATCAAAATCTGTACTAATACTTCATAATTTATCTTATTATACAAGTTTTAAGCCACCTCCCATCAGTGAAAATACCACAAATGAAATATATACAAGGACTGCTATCAACTTGAATACAAATCCCTTCTTAAAAGTACCCAACATTACGGACAAGTTGGTTACGTCCAACATAGGTCCCATTACCATAAAGGCAAGCAGAGAATTTAAGGGCATAATATTGTAAAATGACCTAGCTATAAAGGCATTTGAAGTAGAGCATATAGATATAAAGAATGCAGCTACAATCATAACCAATACAGATATGGAATTGACCTTATTTACCTGAAGGAATAACCCCTTTGGAACCATTACCTGTAATACTGAAGATATAAAGGCCCCTATAACCAAATAAAATCCCATCTTAAACAACTCATTCTTGGTATGGATAGATATGGCCTCTAGGTATCTCATCCTTCCCTTTAAATTCAGCCTTGCCAAAGACGCCTGACTGATAGAGTACTTATTTATATAATCCTTTATAATCTTATTACCCCATCCGTAAGACCAATCACCCTCAGTATTTATAAAATGGCCTTCAATATTAGATTGTCTAGATTTTCTCTTGTATAAAGTCTCCAAAACCATAAGGGAAAGTCCAGCAAATAAGGCTATCAATAGGCCAAATACCACCCTGTAGACCACCATCATAGGTTGGTTAGGAAAGGCGTATACTGTAGACATTATGACTACTGGATTTACTGCCGGTGAAGCCAACAAAAATGTTATGGCAACTGGAACTGAATATCCCTTTTTTACAATTGATGTCGCAATAGGAACCATTGCACAGTCACAAACAGGGAAAAATACACCTGCAAACAAGGCCGCCAACATAGATTTTGGACTAGTCTTGGCAAATATCCTATTGAATTTACCAGCAGGCACAAAAACCTGTATCAGACTAGATATTATGGCACCAATCAACAAAAATGGAAGAATCTGCACTAACAAACTAACAAAAATACCCATTATCCTCTGAAATGACTCCTTGTAGAAGTTTGGAAATACATACTTAAGACCTATAATCACCATATTAAATACCAAGAACATCATAGCAAATTTGACTATCTCAAGGTCTGATCTCGTCATCTTATCATTTATGATATCTGCCTCTTCCTCAACAAAGAGCTCATCGTCAGTAAATACATCACATGACTTGTTTATAGACTTTATAACACGAAACTTTTGGTCTAAGTCATCTTCATATACAGGTTGGTTGATAACAACTATATCACTGTTTTCTATCTTGTCCACTATAACAGACTCCATATTGGATATATAAGAATCAAAGGTCTTGTAGTCAACAAGGCTGATTAGGTTCTTGATATAGAATCCATCATCAAACTTCATCTCTAGAATATCTGCAATTTCCCACATACCATTGTATTCTACAACTATGTAGTCAGGCTTGTATTCTCCTATCTCCTTGTTTATCCTATCCTGGTTAAAATCATCTTTTTTGAATATGTCAACAGTCCTTATATCTAGACCCTCAACTTCAAAATCTGAATAAGACTCCATACCATATTCGCAATTTATTATTAGTATCCTGTCATAGTATCCTAGGACTTCATTTTTTATTAACTTTTTTATAAAAGTGGTCTTGCCTGACTCAAAAAAACCAGCCACAAGATCAATACATTTTGCCATTACAAGCTCCTTTTCTAATTTTTTTCATAGTCTTACAACCTATAATACCCTATTTTTTTAAACTTTTCATTAACTTTACTATAAATTAAGCTTTAAGTTATATGATAGACAAGAATTATAGATAAGTATTATCATTGGATATTAGGAGGTCATAATGGATAAGACAAAAATAGATATCATATCTGGTTTTTTAGGTTGTGGCAAGACAACATTTATAAAAAAAATCATAGAAGAAGCCAGTGATTTCTCCAACACAGTAATAATAGAAAACGAATTTGGGGAAGTAAATATAGATGGTAACCTTTTGAGAAGACACGGAGTAAACGTCAAGGAAATAACTGCCGGTTGCATCTGTTGCTCTGTATCAGGAGATTTCGATAAATCAATCAGGGAAATAAAGGACAAGTTCCAGCCGGAAAGAATAATAATAGAACCATCTGGCATAGGCAAACTATCTGATATAAGCTCAATATGTATGTCATATCCAGACCTATTTGAAATAAACAAGATGATAACTATACTGGATATAACCAAGTACTTTATGTACCTTAACAACTTTGGCGAGTTCTACTCTGACCAAATAGAACATTCAAATACAATCCTATTCTCTAGGCTCAATATGAAGGATAAAATGGGAATAGACCTGTCTGCTATCAAGGACAGTATAAAGGAATTGAACCACCACGTACATATAATAGATAAAGAATGGAATGAGTTCTCTAGCCTAGACCTACTTGAGTCAAAACTAGATGGACCTAAGGACCACAAGACTTGTGGATGCCATGGACATATCCTAGATGCATTCTCAGATTCATCATGCGGTTGTGGACATAACCATGAAGACCACGACCACCACCATGGAACTTGCTCTCATTCACACGACCATGATTCTTGTGGTCATGACCATACACACAAGCACTCTTCTGATGAGTTCTCAAATATATCAATAAAAGTCACTGAGGCCATGACAGAGGAAAAACTAGAAAATCTTCTAAAAACCCTAGACAAGGACCCTAGCCTAGGTCAAATCATAAGAGCCAAAGGTCAGGTCAGCTCATTTGACCACAACTTAGAATTTGACTATGTGCCTGGTGAGATAAATATATCAAAATCACCTGACAAAAACAAACCTATACTAGTAATAATAGGAAAAAACCTTAATATAGAAAAAATAGAGGACTTGTTTTGTAAATAAATAAGTCTCCTCCCTATAAAACCCTATACAAAATAAAAGTCCAAGATGTAAATCAATACACCTTGGATTTTTTATTTTGAAGTATTATTTAAAAATATATTTTGATGTCACAAACAAAAGATATCTGTGTTATATTTATAGAAAGAATAATCGATTACAAATTTTGCACTACTATTTTAGGCATAATTATGAAACCACACAAGAGGGGAGAGAAAATGTGAAGAAGACTGACTTTGAAAAAATATACAGCCAATACCACAAAAACCTATATATCTATGCCCTTTCACTGTGTGGAGATCCAAACCTATCAGAAATACTTGTGCAGAATACTTTCACAAAGGCCTACCTGTCATATAAGCCGGGTGGCAGTCTCAAGTTTTGGCTATCCAAGGTCTTAAAAAACGAATTTTTAAACCATATTAGACATGAGGCAAAATTTGTAGATGACCCACAACTTGTATTTGACAAGCTCCACTCAGATGACAACCCTATCAACATCTTGATAGAAGAGGAAAATATGAGGGAAATTGCCATCGCCATATCCTTGCTCCCAATCAACCAAAGATCTGTAATAATGTATAGAATATATATGCAGCTCACAGACAAGGAAATATCCCAAATAATCGGAACTAGCGAGGTGAATATAAGAAAAATACGGTCAAGGGCTAGACAAAACCTGAAAAAAATACTAGAGGAAAGGAATATAGGTGATAGATATGACAGACAAAAAAGAAAATAGTATAGACCCTGAACTAGACAAGTTTGAAGAAATGTTTGACAGTGAGGAAAATCTAGAGCTAGAAAAAAAACTAGAGGAATTGATAGACAAGGAAATCAAAAAAAGGATTGTTAGGACAACAAAATCTACCCTATTAAAATTAGCACTTGTGGGGTTTTCGCTGGTATTGATAGTAAATCCTCTGGTTAAATCATTTTATCCTAACTTTAATGACCTATCCAGTAATGAGGATAAACCACTATATGGACTGGAGTCCTACAAGAATGCTCTTGTAGAAAAAATAGAAAATTTGTTTGGGATATACTACTATAACAATGGTTTCTTAAACGATGGATACAATGACTCAAAACTAAAGCATATGGTCGGCCAATTTATATCCAATACAAATCCCTATGCCTTGATCAATTACCTAGGAGTCAAGGACAAGGGCTTTGGTAAATATGAGTTTCATCTGGGTTTTGATGATATACTTAAGGGTTCTAAAAAAAATAACTACTCCATAGCAAACTCTGGCGATGTAAATATATACTATACTAGGGGTAAGTCTGAAAAAACCAGCTACCAATCCCATAGATACCTTTATGACTACACGGCCTATTCAGAACCATACATCGACAAAAAGCAGATGATTGATGAAATAGTAGGTAAGTTACCTGATTCATCACAGGTATTTGCAAGTATAAAGCTAAAGGAACCACAGTCTATACTGGAACTTACTAAAAAATTGGATAAGGATTTTGAATCTGTACCATTTTGGCTAAGAGTGGTATCTCCTGATGAGTACATGGCCATCGAAAAAGAAGATGAGGCTATCAAGAATTCCAAAAAAGATACTCATCCCGAGAATATGTATACTGAGCTAGGCATAAATATGGTATTTCCATACAAGACTGTAAAGGAAAAAAACAAGTACAAGGATATTGATGGCGAAGAATATTCACTGATTAAAACAAGCTTACATAATGAACTCAATACCTTGACTGAAAAATATCTAAAAAATGAGTACCTAAAACAGATAGATTTAATCTACAATAACATAAATATATTCAATGTATTTTGCCAGATACCACTTTCAAGAGATGCTGTTAGCCAGGATTCCAAGTTCGGAATGTCCGCATCTTCAATGATCTTGGAAGAAGTTCCATATGCCCAGAGTGTAAAAGACTATGGACCTGGTGAAGAACTGAATAAATATATAAATAGCATCAAAAAGTCAGATAAAATTAAAACAAATCTATTTACCATAGTCATTGACAAGAATAAACTTATAAAGTTACTAAAGGAAGACTACGTAGAGGGTGCAACTATATTGGATGAAAAATCAAGTGCCTTTTCCAATAGATAAATTATATACTTTTATGGGTAATATCACAAAAATCATAAAAACCCCTAAATGGAAATTCCAACTAGGGGTTTTTAAATGCTTATCTTTTTATAATCATAGAACCAATCAAGGTTATAACTCCTACCATAACTATCGTACCTCCTGGCTTTAGACCATAGTAAAAAGACATGGTAAGACCTATTATGGTAAATACGATGGCAAATATAACTGCTAGTATAACTGTCATCCTGTATGAGGATGAAAACCTCATAGCACAAGCCACCGGTATGACCATAATCGATGACACTATAAGGGCACCAACTGTCCTAGATGCTATAGCAACTGTAAGGGCTGTCAGTATAGTAAATATAAAGTTAACAGTCTTAACTGGTATACCAACTATCCTAGCCCCACTCTCATCAAAGGCCATATGCATTAGTTCCTTATACAGGGCTATAAAGGCCACCATAACAAGTATTGAAAGTACTACCACTAGATAGAGTTCAAAATCTGTAATTGCAACTATACTACCGAATAAGAAGCTTGAAAATCCAGCTGAATTAGAGGTGAACCCAGACAATATACCAGCCAAACCGACACCTGCCGACATGACTATAGATATGGATATCTCTGCATACTTAGGAAACTTCTTTCTTATAAATTCTACTCCAAAACCTGCAACAACCGTTACAATTATGGCCCCCAAGATAGGGTTTATACCTAATAAAAGTCCCATCGCAACACCTGCAAGAGATGTATGAGACAGGGCATCACCCATCATGGACAGTCTCTTTAGGACTATAGTAACACCTATACATGGTATAATCGTAGCCAGTAGCAAACCTACGACAAAGGCCTTTCTCATAAATTCATATTCTAACATGGTTACGCTCTACTCACTTTCTAATTCCACAATCTTGTTGGAACATTTCTTTATTTTCTCTATATCATGGGAAATCATGACTATAGTAAGATTTTCTTTTTCCTGTAGCATCTTCAATAGGTCATACAATACTATCTCAGACTTTTTGTCTATGCCCGTTGTAGGCTCATCCATTATGAGTATCTTAGGCTTGTTGACGATGGCCTTGGCTATTACAACCCTCTGCTGCTGACCACCTGATAGGTCTGAAAACTTCCTATTTTCAAAGCCTTCCATGCCCACCATCTCAAGGGCACGCCTAACAGCCTCCTTGTGGTGCTTCTTTACAAACCTAAAGAGGCCTATCTCTTGGTACATATTCATCATTACAATCTCTGACACCCTAGCTGGAAAATCCATCCCCCTAGACCTGCCCACCTGGGGTACATAACCCACAGAGCTGAGACACTTGGCTAGCTGGGGATCCTCCCCATAAATCCTGACACTTCCATTAGTCGGCCTTAACTGACCTAAAATAAGCTTGATAAGGGTTGATTTACCTGCACCATTGGCTCCTATAATGCCTACAAAGTCTCCCTCATAGATATCAAAATTCAAGTTTTCAAATATGTAATCCCTGTCATACTTAAAGGACAGGTCTTTGACTTCTATTATTTTATTCATTATTTTCTCCAAATTATTAAAACTCATAAATCTTGCAAATTACTTATTCAAGAATGACTTCACCATATATATTATACACCAATCGCCACTGGTTTGCATCTAGTTATCCTATTTCTATAAACAATCTTACTCTAGAAATAATTTATACCCCTTTTTTAGTGGTTTAATTTTCTTAACTTGCTAGTTAGCCAGCCTATATATTCGTACATATACTCATCCTGCTTGTATCCATGTTTCTTGCCCTCTGCAACCACAACATTTACAGAGCCTCCTTTTTTAACTAAACTAGCTATATATCTTTGAGTTCCCTTTGGATTTACAATCTTATCCTTGGTTCCATACGATATAAACTGACTCACAGATTTTGACCCTATATTTTTAGGTAGGTCTAACATTTTGAGTATAGCCTCCCTTTTCTTGTCATCCCTCAGACTTTGAGCATCAAAGCTGGCAAACAACATAGGTACATTGTACTGGTAGGTAAGGCATGGATATATCATAGCGGCTGTCTTTATATGGTCTTTTTCCCTATCTACATCATCCCTTGTATAGTCCTTGGGGAATAGATCTTTGCCGGCTACTATATTTATATGCTGACCTACTAGACACCCTCCCGCTGAAAAACCAAGTAGGCTGATCTTGTTTTTATCTAGGCCATACTTGTGGGCATTGTGCCTAAGGTATCTTATAGACCTTTGGACATCTAACTGGGGTATTGGATACTTGTATGGATTTGACCTATAATGGAGTACAAAGGCATTTATGCCCCTCATCTGAAGGCTCTTTGCCACTTCCTTACCCTCAGCTTGAGACCCATCTATAGTCTTAAATACAAATCCTCCACCCGGTATTATTATAACTGCCTTGTCGCTATTTGAAACCCTGTATGGTATCAGATAAGGCTTGTCGTCATACCTCTCACTTTCATAACCAGGTTTGATCTCACTATGATAGGTAAATGTATCAAGGGCTTCCTCTACATCCTTAAATTTTTCTCCTACTATGCCTGAAGAAAAGGAGAGACTAGGTCGTATACTGGCCCTATCCAATTTCATATCTTCGATCTTTGTCTTTTTACTGTAACCCACTGGCTTGTCCCATATCACTATCCTTTTATCGTAGTCTGCTGTTTTACTTGAAGGAAGACCCAGAGCTTGAGACTTCACAACTCCCGTCATACCAAGGCACAATTGCACAGCCAATAAGACAAGGGCTACTTTTTTTAACTTAAACATAGAATCCTCCCCCACTAATTTTCTTCATCTAATTATTATAGCACATAAAAAAAGACACAAAGGGTAATTTACCGATTATGCCTTTAGTTATATTTATTTTTCTACTATCATATAATATATCTTACTTAAGTGCTGCAAGTATATTTGTTAGGTTTCTCTCCATAATTGAGAAGTAGTCCTGACCATCCTTGATCTGTTCATCTGTAAGACCTTCTATTGGGCTAAGGACCTCTGTCTTTGCTCCAACTTCCTTGGCTATAGTCTCTGATACCTTTGGACTAATAAGCTCTTCAAAGAATATATACTTTACATTGTTCTTCTTGGCAAATTCTGATACTTCCTTCATCTTTGCTGCATCTGGTTCAGAATCAGGACTAAGTCCTTCTATACCAACCTGATTAAGTCCATATGCCTTGCATAGGTAACCAAATGCCTCGTGTGATACTATTATATCCTTCTTTGTTGTCTTTGATAATTCTGCTTTGTACTTGGCATCTAGGTCATCTAGCTTCTTAGAATATGTATCAAAGTTCTTCTGGTAGTAGTCCTTGTTCTTAGGGTCTGCCTTTACTAGACCATCTAGTATGTTCTTCATCTGTGCCTTGGCATTCATTGGAGCCAACCATACATGTGGGTCATACTCGCCATGGTGATGATGTTCATGGGCATCTTCATGGTCATGATGCTTATCTTCAGCATCCTTGTGGTCATCATGCTTGTCTTCAGCATCTTCATGATCGTGGTGCTTGTCTTCAGCATCCTTGTGGTCATCATGCTTGTCATGAGCATCTTCGTGGTCATGATCGTGTTCTTCACCCTTTAATAATTCAATTCCCTTAGATGCCTCAACCTTTGTAAGCTTTCCATCCTTTACATTTTCATCTAACTTGTCTACCCAAGACTCCATTCCAGCACCACTATATACAAATAAGTCTGCTTCACCTATTTTCACAAGGTCCTGAGCACTTGGCTCCCAGTCGTGTGGCTCTGTACCTGATGGCACCAGGTTGACAACTTCAACTTTATCTCCACCTATCTTAGACGTAAAATCGTACATAGGATAGAAACTTGTATATACTTTTAGCTTCGAATCATCGCTCTTTTTTGTCTGACTTGCCTGTCCACCGCTGCAACCTGCAAGTGCAAAAGATGCTGCTATAAATAATGCTGATACCTTTAATCCTAGTTTATTCATATAAAACCTCCTAATTAGCTTAATGCAAATGCATTACTTTTGCATTTTCTTTTCTCTTAAAGTATAATCTTATTAGTTTTCTTTGTCAATATTCTAGTATTTAATTTTATTTTTAATTCACCATTTTATTTTTAAAGTCACACTTTTAGTGGTATAATTTTATTTAGATACGTTTTTATCAAGAAGGAGAGGTAAAATGAATTCATGTAATTGTTCAAATGATAACCATAGAAAAGAAAACAATGAACTGCTTAAGTCTGCCAACCTAAAAACAACAAAAAAGAGGATGTCCCTAATAAATTGTCTAAGACATGCAGATAGGCCCCTAAGTGCAGAAGAAATATACTCTATAATTAAGGAAAATATCAATATAAATCTTTCTACTGTATACAGAACCCTGACTGCTCTTTGTGAGTCGGATATAGTTATCCGTCATGTCAATTCTGATGGTAGTGGTATATTTCAGCTAAACACAGGTTCCCACAAACACACTATAAGGTGTAAGGTATGCGGCAAGACTGAATACGTAGAAAAATGTCCCCTACCCGATATCCTTGATGAGGTAGAAAATGATACTGGCTACCAGGTAACATCACATCAATTGGAATTTATAGGTATTTGTCCTGAATGTTCAGAAAAAATTGAGAATAAATAAAAAAATATGTTAAACTAGTTTTTTTATGGGTATTAATTTGATATAATAAAATAGCAATAAAAACAAAAAATAAATTATATTTGGAGGTATTTGATATGAAGAAATATGTATGCGATGTATGTGGTTACGTTTATGATCCAGCTATAGGAGATCCAGATTCAGGGATTGAACCAGGAACAGCTTTCGAAGATATTCCAGAAGATTGGGAATGTCCAGATTGTGGAGTTACAAAGGAAGATTTCTCTGTATACGAAGACTAATCAGTAAACATTTAGCTAGGAGCTTTTGCTTCTAGCTTTTTTATTTTCTTTATATAAAGTAACTCTGACTAGCTGTGTTTCATATTATGCTGCCTTATTGCGGAGCATACGACTCCTTATACCCTACCTATATTTTTATTTTTGTCTTATATTTTTCTTACATTAGGACAATATCCACATATAAGCATAGTACAAAAAATTGATGAAATAAAACAAAATATGGCTTATAATATTTATATACAAATGAAAGGAAGTGCTTATGTTAAAATACTGCTCAATCGGTAGTGGTTCAAGCGGAAACTGTCACTATGTAGGCTCTAAGGATACAAATATCCTTGTAGATGCAGGACTTAGCGGCAAGAAAATCACAGGGTCTCTTGAGGAAATCGGAGTTGACCCAACAAAGCTAGATGGCATACTGGTTACCCATGAACATTCAGACCATATCAAGGGTATAGGTATCCTATCAAGACGCTACAAACTACCTATCTATATAAATTATAAAACCTGGCTTGCGACAAAATCAAAGATAGGCAAGGTTGACGAAAACCTTGTAAATATATTTGAAAACGACAAGGCCTACAATATAAAAGACCTTTTGGTAAAGCCATTTTCTATCAGCCACGATGCCAGTGACCCTGTAGGATTTAGATTTACAAACGAAAAAGACAACAAGATCTCAATAGCAACTGATATAGGCCATGTGTCAGAAAATATCAGAAAAAATATCCTAGGTTCTGACCTAGTAATTCTAGAGTCTAACTATGACAAGGAGATGTTGCTGATGGGTTCATATACCTACGCCCTAAAAAAGAGGGTAATGTCTGATATAGGCCACCTGTCAAATGAGGATGCTGCAAAGTTTGTGGTAGACCTTATAAACAATGGTACAGAACACATACTTCTGGCCCATCTCAGTAGGGAAAATAACTTCCCCCAACTGGCATACGAGACATCAAACCATATCCTAAAGGAAAACTCCATGATAATTGGCAAGGACGTAAACCTAGATATACTCCTTAGAGACTCCCTATCATCCCTACACGAGGTGAAAAAATAATGTTAAAGATAAGTATAATATCTGTCGGAAAGATAAAAGAAAAATATATTAAGCTGGGCATAGATGAATTTTCCAAGAGATTGTCTAGATATGCCAAGTTGGAAATAATAGAGCTAAATGATGAAAAAGCTCCAGAAAACCTGAGTCCAAGGGATATGGAAATAATAAAGAACACAGAAGGAGACGCAATTCTCTCAAAGATAAGGCCAAACTCATATACTATAGCCCTCGCTATAGACGGCAAAAACTTGTCCTCTGAGAGCCTTGCCAAAAAGATAAACGACCTGAGTGTCAGCGGCAATAGCCATATAAACTTTGTAATAGGCGGATCCTTGGGTCTATCTGATTCAGTACTAAAGGCCTCTGATTTCAAGCTTTCATTTTCGGCTATGACCTTTCCACACCAGTTGATGAGGCTCATACTACTAGAGCAAATCTACAGGTCATTTAGGATAAATAACTCAGAACCCTACCACAAGTAGGGCCAAAGAAAGGAGGACTAATGTTTTACAGAACAATAAAAAATGAACTTTATAGTGATGTCACTATACCAAGTCTTTTCTTGGATATGTACATACCAATAGCCTCTGGAGATCAATTAAAAGTCTTCCTTCTAGGATACAGGGAAGCTTATTTCTACAGGGGTAGAGCAAAAGAAGACCTAAACAATGAAACAATAGCAACAACCCTTAGCATATCTGAAGAAGAAGTAATGGATGCTTGGAGATTTTGGGAGGATATGGGTGTGGTTAAAATCCATACAGGCCCAAATGATACAATATCCATAGAGTTCTTGGATATCAAATACGACCATATCAAAAAGCACCTAGACCAACCCCTGGGTGAAGATCAGGAATACGATGTGGACAAGGCTTCTAGTAGTGACTATATAAGTATGTATGAAGATATAGAAGCAATAGCGGGTCGTCCACTGACTCCAAATGAAAAGCTAGAAATAATGGAAGCCATAGAATACTATCAGCTAAATACAGACCTAGCCATAACAGCCTTTGTAAGGGCGAGTGAAAACAAGGGTAGAATAAAGTCTATAAGCTATGTAAAAGGCATTATGAAGTCTTGGTTTGACAACAATATTTCCAGCCTCCATGACCTAGACCTGTACGAGGAAGAGTCTAGGACAAAAAATGAAATATACAGGGAAGTATTTAGGTCTCTAGGTATAAATAGAAAAAATCCAACTTCCTATGAAGAAGAAGTCATGGAGGATTGGATAGAAAAGTATCAAATGGACAAGGACATGATTCTTATGGCCTGCTCCAAGACCATAAATACTAGTACGCCTAGTATAAAGTATATAGATGGTATAATAAAGGCATGGCATAAGTCAGGAGTAAAGACCCTAGAAGATGTAGAGGCAGAGGATAAGAGATTCATCAAGGCCAAAGAGGATAAGAAAAAACACTCACAGGCTAAATCACCTAGACAGGCTGTCCCTGTCAAAAAAACTGCCTTTCACAACTATAAGCAGGGAGCTGCCTCCAAGTATTCACCAGAGGAACTAACCCAGCTAGTACGTAAGTTAAATAAAAAGTAAGGAGGTATAGATATGGATCCTAGCAAGGAAAGAGAAATCCTACTCGACTACCAGTACACAAGAGATAAAAACTTGGCTCTACAAGAAAATAGAATCAAAGAAATCAATGAAAAATATCCTGATATAGCCTCTCTTAGCAATGACATCAGGATGATGGGTCTTAATATAAGCAAGATGCTCTTTAATTCTTGTTCAGATGAAGATATAGAGACTATGAGGTATGAGCTTAACTCTATGATAAAGAAAAAGTCAGACCTCTTTGAATACTATGGGATACCTAGTGACTACCTAGACCTAAAGTACAGGTGTCCAATCTGTAAGGATACCGGATTTTTGGAGTCAGGCGACCAGTGTAAGTGCCTAAAGCAGAAAATCCTCCAAGACTCCTATAGGATGTCCAACCTAGACAAGATATTGGAAGATAGCAATTTTGACAAGTTTAATTTTTCTGTTTTCTCAGACCAAGAATTTGAAAACTACGAACTCAGCCCTCGTGAAAATATGAAAAACATAATGTCAGACATTGACGAATATCTCTATTATTTCAAGGAGAACAAGACCTGTGGCAAGGACAATCTACTCTTCACAGGAACTCCAGGCCTTGGTAAGACCTACCTTTGCAGCTGTATAGCAAGAGAGATCCTAAAAGAGGGCCACACTGTAATCTACCAGACAGCCTTTAACCTAATGGACATAATAGAAAAATACAGGTTTAAAAGAGCGGACTACTCTAGGTCAGACCAAGAAAACTACAATAACGTCTACGAAACAGACCTCTTGATTATAGATGACCTAGGAACAGAGATGGTCAACTCATTTACAATATCAGAACTATTTAACATCCTTAACTCTAGGATTAATTCTAAGAAAAAGACAATTATATCAACAAATCTAGATGTAGGTATGCTATACCAAGTATACACAGATAGGATCACATCTAGAATCGTCGGTAATTTTAAAATATTTGAATTCTATGGTCCCGACCTAAGGTTGACCTAAATCTTATCCATAGACTTAACCACAGACTTATACACAAAAATTGTGTATAAGTCTGTGGAGTAAGTGGATAATACAATCCCTAAATATCAAGTAATACACACAAAAAAATAGAGTTATCCACATTTTTCTGTTGAAAAGAACATATTTTCTGTGAATAACTCATAAATTTTTAGAATTTTGGTACCAATTTATTATACCGACCCATTAACTATATTCATTAGTAAATTCGTTATTTATATTGAACATATCATAACTTTAAATTTATCTTTTTTAAAATTAACAAAATCTATATATAGATTTTAGCTTCCTATTTCTTTTGCCTTGTCCTTGAATTTTTGTATTTCACTTATCCATACAAGCTCAATAGTTGACAATTCTCCATGCCTGTTTTTGGCTATCTTGATGTCGGCTATATTCTTTTTTTTAGTCTCAATCTCCTCATAATAATCTTCTCTATATATAAACATTACTATGTCTGCATCCTGCTCTATGGCCCCTGAATCCCTAAGGTCAGATAGCTTAGGTGTATGGTCCTTTGTACTTTCCGTATTTCTAGATAGCTGTGATAGGGCAAGCACTGGGCAATCCATCTCCTTTGCTAGGATCTTAAGACCTCTGGATATCTTTGAGACCTCCTGCTGTCTTGACTCAGCCTTTCCATCCCCCTCCATCAACTGAAGGTAGTCTATCATTATCATATCAAGTCCCTGGTCTATTTTGAGCTTTCTACACTTGGTCCTAATCTCAGACATCTTTATGCCCGGAGAGTCATCTATATATATATTGGCTACACCCAAGACCTTCATAGCGTCTATCAGGTCGGACCACTGATTGTCTGCTATTTTACCAGTAGTTATATTCTTTAGCTCTACATTTGACTGGGCTGATACAAGTCTTTGAACTAACTGCTCCTTTGACATTTCAAGGGAGAATACCGCCACCTTAGCCTTGGCTCTTAGGGCTGCATTGGCAACTAGGTTAAGGGCAAAGGCCGTCTTACCCATACCAGGTCTTGCAGCTATTAGGATCAGGTCGGACTTATGGAATCCACCTAGCTTGTCATTTAGGTCCTTAAAGCCTGTATCAAGTCCTGTCATTTCACTTCCGTTGTTGTAGTTGTCCTCTATATTTTTAAATACGTTTTTAAGGATTTCATTTATGGGGTTAAAGTCTACACCGGCATTGTCCTGAGATATATCGAATATCTTCTTTTCTGCTATATTTAGGATCTCCTCTATACTCTCACCTGGATTGTATGAAAGATTCATTATATCTCCTGAGGCCTCTATGAGCCTCCTTAATATAGATTTTTCTTTTACTATATCTGCATATGTTTTTACATTTGAGGTAGTAGGTATAATCCTTGTCGTACTAGTAAGGTAATTGACTCCACCTATCTGGTCTAGGAGCCCCTTATTTCTTATTCTCTCAGACAATGTTACGACATCTATTGGTATTCTCTCATTGTTGAGTTCGGCCATAGTGTCATATATGATCTTATGGGACCCTATATAGAAGTCATCCCCATTTAGGACTTCATCAACTATTAAAAATGTATCTGCATCCAAGAGAATAGACCCTATTACGCACTGTTCAGACTCCAGACTATAGGGAATATTTTTTTTGATATCCTCCACTATTTTCACTCCTTTATAAATTTTAAGCGAGGTAAAAACCTCGCTCTCTATTTTACTACTTATTTAAGATCAGATTTTTATATTTATCCAACCTAGACCTATCTAAGTCGCTCCTACTATATTTCCTTTACATCTACTCTTATTCTTGTTGTAACCTTCTGGTGTATCTTTATATCTACAAATCTTGATCCTAAAGACCTGATTGGCTCATCAAGACTTATCTTTCTCTTGTCTACATCTATGTTCTTCTGCTTCTTTAGCTGTTCTGCTATTTCCTTTGATGTTATTGAACCGAATAACCTTCCGCCCTCTCCAGCCTTGGCCTCTATAACTATATTGACCTCTTCCATCTGCTTGCCTAGTAGGACAGCTTCTTCATAGGCTATTAGCTCTTTTCTTTCCTTTGACTTGGCCTTTTCATCTAACTCCTTCATATTTGTTCCAGTAGCCTCTACTGCAGCGCCCTTCTTTAGTAGGAAGTTTCTTGCGTATCCGTCGCTTACTTCCTTTATTTCTCCCTTTTTACCTGTTCCCTTTACATCTTTTAATAAAATAACCTTCATAGTTATTCTTCCTCCTCTAAATAATCTGTAATAATTTCTTTGACCATATTATAGGCCTGAGATAGGCTGACATCCTTTAGCTGGGCTCCAGCTATATCAAGATGACCTCCTCCTCCAATCTTCTCCATCAATACGTGAACATTTATATCACCAATTGACCTTGCACTAACGAACACCACGTCTCCCTTCATCCCCAGTACAAAGGATGCCTCTATCTTTTTGATATTTAAGAGTTCGTCTGCTGCCTTGGCAATCACTATATTTATATTATCTATCTGTTCATTTGAATAGGATATACATATCTTGTTGTCTATTATCTCTGTTCTCTGTATTATCTCTGCCTTTACCAAGAAGTCCTCTGCATGAGAATTGAAGAATTTCTTGACTGCTAGGGTATCAGCCCCCATATTCCTAAGGAATGATGCAGCCTCAAATGTTCTAACACCTGTTTTAAACTCAAAATTCTTAGTGTCTAGGTATATACCACCAAGTAGCCCCTCTGCCGTAAGCTTATTTATATTTATATCGGCATCGATATACTGGATTAGCTCTGTAACCATCTCACAAGTAGATGATACATATATCTCATGGAATAATAGTACTGTGTCATTTATATACTCTACGCCCCTTCTGTGGTGGTCTATAAGCACTATCCTCTTAGATATATCAAGTAGCTTGCTGCACTCTGTATAGCTTGGCCTGTGTGTGTCTACAACTATCACTAGGGTGTTTTCATCACACATGTCTATAGCCTTGTCATGCGATATAAATATATCCTGGTAGTAATCATCCTCTTTGACCCTCTCGACAAATATTTCAACTGCTTCAGTAACATCGTTAAGGACTATATTTGCCTTTTTGCCAAAGGACTTACATATATCATATACTCCAACTGCAGCCCCCATAGCATCCATATCTGGATAGTGGTGACCCATTATAAGTATCTTGTTGGACTGGTTGATTATCTCTTTAAGAGCAAGACCTATCAGCCTTGATTTTACCTTGGTCTTTCTCTCATACCCCTTGGACTTACCTCCATAGAAGTTAAATCCTTCCTTGTCTCTTACAGCGACCTGGTCTCCTCCACGGCCAAGAGCCATATCCATAGCTCCTGATGCAAATTCCCCAGTCTTTTCTATGGTATCTCCTCCACGGCCAACACCTATTGACATAGTAACGGGTAGGGAGTTGCCATGCTCTATTTCCCTAGCCTTTTCCAAGACAGAGAACTTGCTCTTTTCAAGCTCATTTAGGGACTCTTCATTGGTAAATAGTAGGTACTTGTCATTTGTGACCTTGGTAAGCAGTCCCTTGGTCTCATCTTGAAGACTAGTAAGAAGCCTCTCAATATCCATTGCTATAATAGGTCTGTTTTCTTCTGGTGTAGACTTCATGACCTCCTCATAACCATCAACTTGTATATTTAGGACTACTTCCCTATTGTTTTCAAGCTCTTTATTTAGGTTCTTTAGGTCTGTAATATCAAACCAGTATATAACAGCCATATAGTCTACACTTCCGTCTTGTATGTCATTTTTCTTGTTGAAATAATATACTATCCTGTAGTCCCTATCATTGAAGCTGTACTCATCTTCTATAACCTTTGTTTCATCTAGTATCTTCCTAAGAGTGATATCGCCGACATAGTCTTCTAATTCCTTGTCGATTGGATATTTGTCTGACACCATCTCTTCAAACTTTTTATTAGCCCATATTATCCTTCCATTTAGCTCGATAAAGCATACTGGAACGGGTATATTGGCAATTGAAGTCCTAGTCATCTTATCACAAGTCATAGTCAAAGATTTTACATCTTCTCTCCAACTATCAGACTCCAACCTTTTATTTCTGCTCCATACGTATATGATTGCCACAGTGACTATTATAGCCGCCAGTCCGAGTAATATATTTTTAAGAAGGACATATAGGCATAGGGCCAACATCACTAAAAAACATATATACTCGAGGTAATCAGAAACATATTTTTTTCCCTTCTTATTTTTCATTATTCCCTCCTACTAAAGGCAACCATCTCTCTCTAAAATTCATCATATTGTCTAACATACCTATAACTGCTATTCCGGGCAATACACCCATAACAATTGTAAGTCCCAATATCAAGAACCAGTTAACCTTTTTCTTAATACTACCCCATTTTTTTATACTGAAGATAAAAAGTGAAATACCTTCCAAGAAAAATAGGATATTCATAACAATGATAAAGTTATTTATAACTATATCCATATTATATTCCTTATAAAACCAACCTATAGAAAATAGGATCAGTATACTTATAAACATAAATACAACAGGATTTCCAGGAAGTATAATCATACTTATAGGAAGGTTCAGTATCTTTTTCTCATATACTAAGTTGGCGATTAGGGGTGCTACATAATACGTCACAAGCGCTAGGATAACAGCCCTCAAGAAAACAAACACCGGAACCATACTGGCTATATTTTTCAATTGGTCAATAGCTCCGACCTTGTTTAACTTGTCTATTTCTTCCTGACCTATATTGGCTAGGTATAGTTTTAAAAACTTGTCAAAAAATACCTGCATCTCCTTTATAAGGTCAACTCCCTGAGTATATTTCATAAATAGGTAGTAAGTACTTATACCAACTACATACACTACTATGGATACAAAGAATAGCTTGAGATTTATAAATGTCATAACCTCTTTGCCCGTCTCCTTAGAGAAAATCCCCACATTAGAATAATTGGAAAACTTATACATAAAACTCTTAGAAAAGATAAGCCCGGATATAGTTGCCGGTAATAGATATACAAGTACTATAGCTCCAGCCTGTCCAGACCCGCCCAGTGAGTATGCAAGTGCACCCAAAATACCGACTGCTGATATAGAATATACCATATTAGCCCTCATAGCCAATATAGTCATTGGTATAAGTCCGATTATTGCAAATATATAGGTAGTCTTTACTGTTAAAGCCACCAATAAAGACAGCAATAAAACCAGTATAGCATTTACTATATTAGGATTGATATAATTTCTTTTAATTAATTCTTCTAGGTATTTTCTATTTTCTTCTTCTGTTTTTTTATCAAAGCTCAATTCACCACCTCCAATGGTAATTTAGGTATTAATACCCCATTATTAAGAGTGTATACCATACTTAATTATACCACCTTAGATGTATAATGTAAATCAATTGACCTTCTTAGACATTTTGTAGATATAAAAAAAGTCGCTGATTGTCAGCGACCTTTGTTATATTTACAATATAGATTTATTCAACTGTATATGGTAATAGAGCTATATTTCTTGCCATCTTGATAGCCTTTGTAAGCTCTCTCTGGTGCTTAGCACAAGTACCAGTTATTCTTCTAGGAAGTATTTTGCCTCTTTCAGTGACAAACTTCTCTAGCTTCTGATAGTTCTTGTAATCTATTTTAGTGTTCTTGTCAGCACAGAACTGACAAACTCTTTTCTTCTTACGTCTTTTCTTGTTTATCATGACTAAATCTCTCCTCTCCATTAAAATGGCACATCGTCATCGTCAACAGCTGAAAATTCAGAAGGACTAACTACGTCACTTGGCTCAAACTTAGGAGCACTAAATCCACCATCAGATGGACCTGGCATTACGCTACCTGAAGCCTGGCTATTCTTACTTTCCAAAGCTTGTATGTTACGACCTGCGACCTTTGTGAAGCTTCTCTTTTCTCCATTAGCAGCATCATATCTATCAACTCTGATAGAACCCTGAACTCCTACTAATCTTCCTTTTGTAATATAATTGGCACAAAATTCGGCTGGCTTTCCCATTATCTCTACAGGAATAAAGTCGGTAGTTGTAGAACCATCCCTATTCTTGTAATCTCTATCAATAGCTAATGTGAATGTAGCCACTGGTGTTCCAGAACCTGGTATATACCTCAATTCTGGGTTTTTAGTTAATCTTCCGACTAGTACAACATTGTTCATATTAACACCACCTATTATTTTTCATCCTGCGCAACTATGATATGTCTTATTACGTCTTCACTTATCTTTAATCTTCTGTCTAATTCCTTTGGAAAATCAACAGTTGCCTTAAAGTTCACTAATGTGTAAACACCATCTCTGAACTTCTGGATTGGATAAGCTAACTTTCTACTTCCCCAAACATCAACTTCACCAACTTCACCGTTAGCTTCTGTTATTATGTTCTTAATTGATTCTAGTACAGCTTCTCTAGCTTCATCATCTAGAGTTGGCTTTACTATGTAAAGTAATTCATAAGCTTTCATTATTTTTCACCTCCCTTTGGACTATACGGCTCCGATCCTACTCGGAGCAGAGACGAGAATCTTTTATTCTCATACCCATATATTTTATCCTATTAGAAGCGATCCGTCAAGATAAATATAAGAATTTGACATATAATATTTGCAATTTAATTTTTATCTACTAGTTTGATCTTGTATTTACAACTTTACTTGTTGCTGATAGATTGCTGACTGACTAATTATCTAGTCTGTTTTTTTAAATAACAAATAGTGAGGAGAGATTTGTCACTCAATAACTTATGTTCAATTTTTGATTTTTTTAAACCCCTTTTAAGCTCTTTTAAGATTTTTAATCTATCTTCAAAAACATTCTTATCTTATAAATATTTTACTAATGCCTACAATCTAATTCGTCCCCTATCTATCCAATCCTGCATTTCTTCAGGAGATGCTTCAGATAGAATATCGTCTATCTCTTTTATCATCTTGTCATTGTCTCTTGGAGCTATTCCCTTTATATACATAGTGTTTGAGTTGTGGGCAGATGATAATAGGGATGTCTTTTGTGGGTGGAGATTTTCTAGGATAGACCTTAACTCTATCAACCTGTCGTACTCCGTAGCTTCTTCATACTCACCCCTCCTATTCAAGTCCCATAGCTCCGTACCTGGTACGAGGGTCACTGACATAGGAAATATACCCCTAGTATTGACCTGGGATAGCATAAGGCCAGTCAACCTTCCATTTTCTATAGCCTTGTCTACTCCACGTCCCATAAGACCTGTAAGTATCATAGCATAGTAATTGTAGTCAAACTTGTCTAGCCTCTTCATTTGAGTAATAGCCTCTTCAACTGTGTTTCCCTTATTGATAAATTCAAGGGCTTCTTGGTTGCCTGATTCTATACCAAGATAAAGGTCATTTATACCTGCATCTTTAAGCATCTTTAGCTCTTGGTCAGACTTGTTTTCTATATCTTTGATAGATGAATACATACATATGACCTCTACCTGTGGCAGGTGCTTGTGTATTATATCTGCTATTTTTAGGAGTCTTTCAGTTTTTAATACAAATGGATTACCATTTAATAGGAATACTCTCTTGACCCCCCTATAGTATGGGTGCTGGCTGGCCTCTATTACATCCTCTTCTATCTGGTCTAGAGACTCCATCTTGAAGTTGGTATACCTGTACATACCACAAAACTTACACTTATTGTGGGTACATCCACTGGTTACCTGAAGAAGTATAGACTTATATTCCTTGGGTGGTCTGTATATCTGTTCATCGTACTTCATAAACATCCTCCTAATTTTAATTATTCTTATAATAATTATACCATAAAAAACGGTCCCCGTAGAGGAGACCGTTTCCAATAATATTATATATATTATACTAAATTTATTTTGTAAAGTCTTTCTTATAAAGCCGCTATTGCTTCGTAAAGAGCCTTACCTAGTCTCTTACAGCCTTCAACTATTCTTTCATCAGGCATACAAGAATAGTTCATTCTAAAGTGGTTAGCATTTCCACCGTTTGGATAGAATGGTTCACCTGGTACATAAGCAACGTTGTTTGGAAGAACAACATCCCTCATTAACTTAGCTGCATCTATGCCTTCTGGAAGAGTTACCCAAGTAAACAGACCACCATCTGTTCTAGTGAAAGTAACTTCCTTAGGGAAATATTCATCCATAGCATCCATCATAACTGTTCTTCTGTGTCCGTATACTTCCTTGATCTTTTCAACGTGAGCATCAAGGTCATACATTTCTATAAACTTAGCTATTTCCATCTGAGATACTGTAGAAGCCTGAAGGTCAGCTGCCTGCTTAGATATATTGAATTTTTCAATAATTTCTGGTGCTGCTGCAACCCAACCAAGTCTGTATCCTGGACAAAGTATCTTAGAGAATGTACCGAAGAATAGTACTAGACCCTTTTCATCAAATGACTTAAGAGATGGGAATATTTCACCTTCGAATCTTAATTCACCGTATGGGTTATCTTCTGCAACAGGTATTTCATACTTGTTGATGATTTTCATGAATTCTTTTCTTCTTTCTACTGGCCAAGTTCTTCCTGATGGATTCTGGAAGTCTGGTATAACATAGATGAACTTAACATCTGGATTTTCTTCTAATGCCTTTTCTAGTTCAGACATTATCATACCGTCTCCGTCTGTTGGTATTTCTATAAACTGAGGACCATATGCCTTAAATGCATTAAGGGCTCCTAGATAAGATGGACTTTCTACTATTATCTTATCTCCTTCATCAAGGAATACTCTACCCATGAAATCTAGACACTGCTGAGAACCGTTAGTAACTAATATATCTTTAGCTTCAACATTAGTGTATAACTTTCTGTTCATTCTTTCAGCTATAGCTTCTCTTAGTGGTAGGTAACCATCTGTTGCAGAGTACTGCATTGCTGCCTGTCCCTGTTCTTCAAGAACTACTTCAGCAACCTTCTTCATTTCTTCAACTGGGAATAGTTCTGGAGCTGGTAATCCTCCTGCAAATGAGATAACCTCTGGATTAGAAGCTAACTTAAGGATTTCACGAATTGCTGAACCTTCCGCATTTTCAAGTCTTTTTGCAAATTTTACTGCCATTTTAAAAGCACCTCCATTAATTAAAAACAAAATAATATATCAATTTACTAGCCCTGCATAAGGCAGGGCCTTAAAATTAATTACAAAAACTTTTTAATTCTTTTTTCTGCAGTCTCCCTATCAAGCATGATAACTCTACCGCAATTGTTGCACTTAAATTTTACATCGGCGCCCGTCCTAGTAATAGTAAACTCCTTACTGCCACAAGGATGTTGCTTTTTTAATTCAACAAGAGATCCCACCTTTAAATCCAAGGCCATAAAATCCCTCCTTTAATCCTCTATCTTTATTGCCTCTCTACTCCCATCTTCATTTTTGACTATATGGAAGATACCTCTTCTTTCAAGAGAGTTGTCTGTCATAATGACATTGATTCTATCAAAGTCATCATAATCAAATTTAATAGATAGACCACAGCTAGCTGCAATCTCTCTAGGTGTTGGAAGAGTCATTATCTTAAGTCCCTCAGACTCAAGTAACTTCTCAGTCCTTATTGCATGATGTGTCGAGTTAAATGACACTACATAAAAATCGTTCATATATTCCCCTATCCTATTGTTACTACCTTTGATGCTGATTTCATATTCTCAACTATTGTGTACATATTAGTTATAGAACCAACCTTCAACTCATCCTTAAGACCATAGTAGTCAAGACAAGTACCACAAGAAAGTATCTCAACTCCCTTTGATTCAAGAGTTTTTATATGCTCAACTGTGGCTTCGTTGATAGTAGTAAGTTCTACGCCACCATTTAAGAATAATATAGATTTTGGTAAAGGAGATGCTTCAGTCTGCGCAAATAAAAATCCCTTTATAAGAACAGCACCTAATTCATCATTTCCACTACCTATTTTATTGCTCATAATGGCTATAACTTCTCCTCTACCACTTGGTAGGTCACAAGTTATATCTTCATCATTGATGTCTATATTTACATTCTCACCCTTTTTAATCCTAATAACTGTAACTGGTCCATCCTCGCTTACTACTTCAGCTTCACAGTTCAAAGATTTAGCGAATTTGATAACATTTTCCCTAGGAGCTACATCATCTACTGTAACCTCAACTACTCCAGATTCTATTTCTTCTAGAGCCTTCTTTGTTTTTATAACTGGCATTGGGCAAGCTAGACCCTTTGCGTCTACTTTAATATCCATTAAAGCTCCTCCTCTCAAAAGTTTGATTGCACTTCTACATACATCATAACACAATATTCAGATTATTTACATATGATTAATAAAAATTTTTGTTTAAATAAGCATTTTTTTTTATAGATAGTTGAAAAAATATTACTATTAAATATATGGTTTTCTATACTATACATCCTAATATTGTCCCCAACAAGTACAAAAAATATAGCAATTGTGGTATAGTTATCCTTAAGGTTGGTATATTATTATTAAGATAGTATACTTATTTATGTATTGTGTTTATTAGTTAAAAATACAAGGAGGTAATTGTGAAAATAAAAAATACGATTAAATATCTAGTACTGGTTGCTACACTTACAATAACTGCTGGTTTTGCAGTAGGATGTCAGTCACAAAAAGGTCAGGCGAGCTCCCAGAACAAGCAGGAACAAGACAAGGAAGAAAACAAGGATGTTCAAAAGGACAACATTGAAACTAACGATAGAGAAACATCATCAACAAAGGATGAAGACGGGAAAAAATCAACTAAAAAGAAATCTGATAAGTCAAAAGGGGAAGATAAGGCTATAACAGCAGACCTAAAAGAAATAACTTATTACACTTATGATATCAATACAGAAAAACTTACACCACATACAAAGTTGGTAAACGAAATAAGCGTTGGAAATATAATGAAGGAACTATCAGCAAATGGTGTAATACCAAAAAATGCCCAGGTAAATACTGCCAAGGTAGTAACAGTTGATGGAATCAGGACCCTAAATGTTGACGTAAATGATGCATTTGTAAACTTCGACCAGGGATCAAGTGCTGAGAGCCTTTCACTACAGGCCTTCACAAACAGTATGGTAAAGACATTCAAGGTAAAGCAGGTCAAGCTAACAGTTGAAGGAAAGAATTATTCAGGCGGTCATATAGCCCTAAAAGACAATGAATATTTAAAGTTTAAATAGACTATAGTTTTCATTAAACTTACATACAATAAATTTAATAAGGGGGTAAATAAATGATTTATTTAGACAATGCTGCCACAACATACCCAAAGCCAGAAAAAGTCTACGAAACAATAGACGACTGCATGAGAAATTACTGTGCAAATCCTGGTAGGTCTGGTCATAAGATGGCCTATAAGTCAGCCATGGTAGTTGAGGAGACTAGGGACAAGCTAGCTAAACTATTCAATATCAAAAACCCAATGGACGTAGTATATACTTTCAATGCTACAGACTCATTAAACCTAGCAATTAAGGGTCTACTAAAAACTGGTGACCATGTAGTAACAACCACTATGGAGCATAACTCAGTCCTAAGACCTATTATGCAGCTGGAAAATATAGGTGTCAGTCATACATTTGTAAAGGCAGATTCTGAGGGTAGGGTAAATCCCGTAGACATAGAAGAAGCAATTAACGAAAATACAAAGCTTATAGTCACTACCCATGCTTCAAATGTTGTAGGAACCCTTGTAGATATCAAGACTATCGGTCAAATATCTAAAAAGCATGACATAGTATACTTGGTAGATGCTTCTCAGTCTGCTGGTGTATATGATATAAATATAGGTGAAATGAATATAGATATGTTGGCAATGCCTGGACACAAGTGTCTACTTGGACCTCAGGGAACAGGAGTCTTATATGTCAACAACAAGATAAGACTAGAAAGCCAAAGGGAGGGTGGAACAGGTTCTCATTCAGAGGAGATAGTCCAGCCAAACCTATACCCTGACAAGTATGAGTCAGGTACCCACAATACACCTGGTATAGCAGGTCTTGGAGCTGGGGTAGACTTTATCCTAGAGACTGGCATAAACAATATACGTAGACATGAAGAAGAGCTTACACAGTACTTTATAGACAATATATCAAACATAGAAAATGTAATCTTATACGGTCCAAAATCCGCCAAAGAAAGGGCAGCAGTTGTTGCCATCAATATAGGGGATATGGACTCAGGAGAAGTCACATTTAGGCTAAATTCTGAGTTTGATATAGCTACAAGATCAGGAATCCACTGTGCTCCACTTGCCCATCAGACAATAGGGACAATAAGGCAGGGAGCTGTGAGATTTAGCTTTGGCTACTTTAATACTAAGTCTGATGTAGATAAGGCTATTGAGGCTTTAAAAATTATAGCTAAAGATTATAAATAATTATAGGGAATATTTTAAAGGAAGTATTACTTGTGCTTGTTTGTAACCTGTCGATTAAATAAATTATTTAACGCCAATGGTTATTTCACAAGCACAGTTTATACTTCCTTTTTATAAACCTTTTTTAGTTTTTGAAATCTTTGCTATAAATATTTAAAGTCAATTACTAAGTGATATAAGAGATCACTAATCCGCTTATTATCTATTAAAGTGGATTTTTTGATGGTTTTCCAGCCTTACGTGGGTATTTTATCGGTGTATTTTTTTCTTTCTTAAATATCAAGACTGTATGTTTTAGTTCTTCATCTGGTAGGTCAACCTCTATAAGCTCTACTAGTTTGACTCCCAATATTTTGATGGCATTTTGTGCCTCTTCCAGTTCCTTGACTGCATTTGGTCCCTTTAGGCAGATAAAGAAGCCTCCTATTTTTACAAATGGTACGCATAGCTCAAGTAACACTGGCAGATTGGCTACAGCCCTTGCAGTCGCTATATCAAACTTTTGGCGGTAGTCCTTGTTCTGACCTATCTCCTCTGCCCTACCGTGGACATAGTCTATATCATCAAATCCAATTCCCCTTCCTACCTCTTTTAAAAAGTTTATCCTCTTGTTTAAGGAATCAAGTAGGGTAAGTTCAATATCTGGATTGGCGATCTTAAATGGTAGTCCTGGAAATCCAGCTCCTGTACCAACGTCTATTACCGACAAGTCTCCAGTCAGGTAGCCATGCTTAAATATGGCAACTGAATCTAGGAAGTGCTTGATATATACCTCTCTTTGGTCTGTGATACCGGTAAGATTCATATGCTGGTTAAAATCAACTAGGATCTCCCTGTAGGTTTCAAACCTATCAAGCATGATATCATCACAATCTATCTTGTAGTTTTTAAGTCCGTCTCTTAGCAGTTTAATATTCTCTTCTGACATTGATTCCTCCTATTTTATTACTTTTCAGACCTATTAGCCCTTCTCTTCTGTTCTAGGTATATCAGTAAGACTGATATGTCTGCTGGTGATACTCCTGATATTCTAGATGCCTGACCTATTGACGATGGCTTGATATCATTTAACTTCTGTCTTGCCTCAAGTCTTAATCCCTCAATCTCATCATAGTTCATGTCTTCTCTAAGTTTCTTGTTTTCAAGCTTTCTGAACTGGTCTATCTGCTTCATCTGCTTGTCTATATAGCCCTCATACTTGATGACTATAACAGCCTGGTCTTTGACTTCATCTGATAGATCAAGGTCACTTGCCTTTCCTAGGTCTTCTAGGACTGAATAGTCTATCTCTGGTCTTTTTAGGAATTCATAAAGTGATATACCATTGTTCAGTAGAGCATACCCTCTTTCTTCTAGGTAGGCATTGGCTTCATTTGGAGTGACTCTGTCCCTTCTAAGCCTGTCTATTTCAGCCTCTATCTTGGCCTTTTTAGCCTGGTACCTGTCATATCTTTCCTGAGTGACTAGTCCAATATCATAGCCCTTTTGAGTAAGTCTTGCATCTGCATTGTCCTGTCTTAGGTAGAGCCTATATTCTGCCCTTGAAGTCATCATCCTATAAGGTTCATTAGTACCCTTGGTTACAAGGTCATCTATAAGCACACCTATATAGGCTTCTGACCTATCCAATATAAATGGTTCTTCTCCTCTGATCTTAAGTACTGCATTGATACCCGCTATTATCCCCTGGGCTGCAGCCTCTTCGTAGCCTGACGTACCATTGAATTGGCCAGCTGAAAACAGGTTCTCTACTCCCTTTATTTCAAGGTTTTGCTTTAGCTTGGTAGGGTCTATACAGTCGTATTCTATGGCATAGGCAGGTCTCATAATCCTTGCATTCTCAAGGCCCTTGATAGTCCTATACATCTTGGTCTGTATCTCCATAGGGAATGATGTAGACACTCCCTGTATATACATCTCCTTGGTATCTAGACCCTCTGGCTCAATAAACAACTGGTGGGTCTGCTTGTCTGAGAACTTTACTATCTTATCCTCTATAGATGGGCAGTACCTAGGTCCTGTTCCCTCTATATTACCTGAATACATGGCTGACCTATGTATATTTTCCTGGATCAATTGCTTTGTCTCAGGAGTGGTCCTAGTAAGGTAGCAGGTAATCTGGTCTTTTTCTATATCTTCATTCATAAATGAGAAAGGAGTTACTTTTTCATCTCCAAGCTGTGGCTCCATAACAGAAAAATCTATAGAATCCCTATGTACCCTAGCTGGAGTACCGGTCTTAAACCTCCTCATATCAAGTCCTAGTTCCACTAGAGAATCTGTTAGCTTCTTGGCATAGTTAAGCCCATTTGGTCCCTCATCAAAAGTATCGTGGCCTACAAATATCTTAGACTTTAAGTATACTCCTGTGCACAGGATAGTCATCTTAGACCTGTATATATTTCCCAGTCTTGTAACAACACCTAGGACCTTCTTTTCCTCATGTAAAATTTCTTCTACCTCATCCATTACTAGGTCTAGGTTATCCTGATTTTCTATCGTTTCCTTCATAACCCTATGGTATAAGTTCTTGTCAGTCTGGGCCCTTAGTGAGTGGACTGCCGGTCCCTTGGCTGTATTTAACATCCTTGACTGGATATATGTTTCATCTATGTTTAGGCCCATCTGCCCACCTAGGGCATCTAATTCCTTTACAAGCTGTCCCTTACCTGTTCCACCGATTGATGGGTTGCATGGTAGGGCTGCTATTGAGTCTAGTGACATAGTAATCATCAGGGTCTTCATACCCATTCTTGCAGATGCAAGGGCTGCCTCACAACCAGCATGACCTGCACCGACTACAACTATGTCATAATTTCCTGATTCGTATCTTTCCTTCATATATTTTCCTCTCTATTACTTACCTATACAGAAGTTCTTGAATATAGTATCAAGTAGGTCTTCTGTAACTGTATCTCCATTTATAAATCCTAGGCTGTCCCAGGCATCCTTTAAATCTACCCCTATAAAGTCATATGACATATGGTCTTCTAGCCCCTTTATAGCGTCATTTATCGAATTCATGGCCTTGTAGATGGCATCCTTATGCCTTGTGTTGGTGATCATTACATCACCCTTATTTGAGACCCTACCCTCGTATACCATGGTTTCTATCTTGTCGTGGATACTTTCAAGTCCCTTGTTTTCCATAGCAGATATATGTATTATATTTTCCTCTGCTATATATTCTTTGACCTTATCCATATCAAGTCTAGACTCTAGGTCTATCTTGTTGATAAGAACTAGGGTCTTTTTAGGGTTGATGGCATCCAAAATCTCTAGGTCATCTTCTTCTAATTCTCTTGAAGAGTCAAGCACCACCAATACTAGGTCTGATGACTTCATATGGTCTCTGGACTTTTCTACACCTATTTTTTCAACTATATCGTCTGTCTCCCTGATACCTGCAGTATCGACTATTTTTAGGGGTATACCTTTGATATTTACAAATTCCTCTATTACGTCTCTTGTAGTACCAGCTATCTCCGTTACTATGGCCCTATTTTCTCCAAGTATCCAGTTCATTAGGGATGATTTTCCTACATTCGGCTTACCAAGGATGGCTGTCTTTAGGCCCTCTCTAAGGATTTTACCCGTATCAGAGGTCTCATACATCTTTACTACCTCTTTTTGTATCTGACTAGTCTTGTCTGTTAGTTCCTTGTAGGTAATAAACTCTATATCCTCTTCTGGATAGTCTATAGAAACCTCAACCTGGGCTAGGACCTCAGTTATCATATTTCTAAGGCTCCTTACCTTTTGGGACAAGGCCCCCTCTAGTTGGGTCTGGGCTATATCATGGGACTGGTCAGTCTTGGCGTTTATAATATCTATTACAGCCTCTGCCTGAGAAAGGTCTATCCTGCCATTCAAAAATGCCCTTTTGGTAAACTCACCTGGGTCAGCCAGTCTAGCCCCCTTTTTTAGCACTAGTTCCAATATCTTCTTTACAGATATGAAACCACCATGGCAGTTGATCTCGACTACATCCTCTGCAGTATATGAATTGGGTCCCTCCATGCGGGCTATCAATACTTCATCTATGACCCTATCAGAGTCGACTATATTACCGTAAACTAGACTCCTGTTTGGATAGTCTAGCAGATTTTCCTTGTAAAATGGCTTAAATATACTACTCGCTATAGCTATAGAATCAGCACCACTGATCCTTATAATACCTATACCACCCTCACCAGGGGCTGTTGCTATTGCGGCAATTGTATCGTCGATAAACATCTAATCCTCCTTATCTTTTCATAATTTATATATTATCTAAGTCCTGATATTCAAAATTACTTAACCTTTTGATTATACCATATATACCACAAAAATATCAGTATGATGCCATATAATTCAATACTTTAGGTCTAAAATAACAATTTTATAGCTACTTGATATGATTTGATTTAAATATTAGCTCAGACTTAAGATGTAAATATTAGATTAGACTTAAAAAGTATAAGGATAAAATATAGGGATAAGGACCAAGCAATTATTTATAAAATAAGCTATAGATATCTATATTATCATTGAAAACTATTTCTTGTTCCTATATAATAAAGTTGTACTAATATTCGTAAAAAATAGAATAAACCGGGGTTTTAATTTGTCTTTTATTTTTGTCCGGTTTTTCTATTTATTGGGAAGGGACGATAGCCATGGTAAACAATATAGTAACAAACCTAGAGGTTGTAGAATCAATGTTATACTACTGGTCTTCAGTAGCAGATAGGGAAAAAGTAAATGAAAGCTTTTTTGTAGATGTAGCCAATATGGAGGCCATGAAATTAATCCAAACTGAAGATTTCAATGGAGAATCTATCAGAAAAGTACTTAGCTCAATCCAGAATAGGGAGCTACTTTCAGTAGCCACTAAGCCTGAAAAAAGATTCTGGTCAAAAAATATGTGGATAGCAGAAGACGTATCTATAGCCACTAAAATGGCTCAACCTATAAAGGTCCTAAATGTGGATGACCTAGTTGAAAAATTAAACGAAAAATACCCTGATTTTAATCAGGAAAAAATCGTAGTACACTTTACTCCTCTTCACAGAGACCCTTATTATATCAAGGACGGCCAGATAATCATCAACTTCTTTATGATCTATTTTGATGAAAATGACCAGGCAGTTATTGACGGACAGAATATCAAGGACTATGTATTCGATAGACTTTGCGAGCTTGCAGAGGCTTAATTAAAGAATTTTTAGGGTGGGAGATTTATCTTCCACCTAAATTTTATGTATTTATAGGAGGCCCTTATGAAATTTTTTGTATTTGATATAGATGACACCCTGTACGACCTCAAAGACCCCTTTGTAATGGCCTTTGAAAAAATGTTTGGCTACCTGCCGCATGATATTGATGACCTCTTCTTGGACTTTAGAAAATACAACAACCAAATCTATGACAAGGCCCTAAATGGTCAAATTACAATGACTCAGATGTGTAACTACAGGGCTCAAAAATCCTTTTATGACTACGGTATTATACTTGATGAGTCTAGTGCCCAAAAATTTCAGAGGACCTATGAATCAGTCAAAAACAATATCACGGTAAACAAGCACATACTAGACCTTATGGATAGGTTAAAGTCAAATAATATACCCATGGGTATAATTACAAACGGACCAACTTACGACCAAAATATGAAAATAGACTATCTAGGCCTTAGGTCTTATTTTGATCCAGACCTGATACTAGTATCAGAAGAGGTAGGATTTCACAAGCCAGATAAGGCAATATTCGATGAAATGAAAAATAGGATATGTCATAAATACAATTGCCCAAGTCCTGAAATATACTATATGGGCGACTCCTACGATAATGACATTGTCGGTGCAAAAAAAGCCGCCTACAATACAATTTGGCTCAACCATAGGAGGGTGGCTCCCCTAGACTTAAGCGTAGTTGACTACCACCTGACAAGCTATTCAAGCATAAGTATCTTGATGGATATATTTTAAGCCCACCTATAAATAGGCTCAATCAAATAGACTGACGACATGGAGTCATATAAAAAAGGACCCTCCAAGAAATTATCTTGGCTGGTCCTTTATTTTTAGCGCTTATTCTTACACTCTATTACTACTCTCCTGTATGGGTCTGTTCCCTCGCTATAAGTGATGACATACCTATCATTCTGAAGGGCTGAATGTATGATCCTTCTCTCATATGGATTCATATAATCTAGCTTCTTAGTCCTTCTTGTCTTGGCAACCTCTCTAGCTGCCTTGTAGCAATATCTCTTTAATGATTCTTCCCTCTTTTTTCTGTAGTTTTCAATATCTACAAAAACCCTAGTCTTAGAATCCTTGTTTACCCTGTTTAGGGCAAGTCCAGTAAGGAACTGGATAGCATCCAATGTATCTCCCCTTCTACCTATTAGGCAGCTTGCTTGATCACCAGATATCCTAACCTTCATAAGGTTGTCCTCTACCTTGATGTCAACATCGGCATCCACATCGGCATTTTTCAATAATGTCTCAACAAAATCTCTTGCTACCCTTACTTCATCTTCCTGAGTTATGTTTACTGTTTCTTTATCTTCTAATATTTCCTTGTTTTCTACTTCATTCTTAGCCTTGGCTTCCTCTTTTTGAGTAAGCTTTGGACTAATTTTTTCTTCTTTGACAATAACCTTGTCTTCAACTAATTTGTAAGTAAGTTCATAGATTCCGTCTTTCGAACCAAGTCCCAAAAATCCCTTACTTGGCTTTTGCTTTACCAAAACCTCAATACTTGATCTTTCAGCATTTGTAGATTCCAGTAATTTCTCAACAGCTTCATCTGAACTCTTTGCGTAAATTACCTTTGATTCCACTATAATTACCTCCTACAAGCTATTACTTACTGATCTTTCCATTTGCCTTAAGCTCTTTCTCCCTAATCAGCTTGTCCTTTAAAGGCTTTGTGATTATCTTATGCTGTAGGACAGAGAATAAGTTTGACACTGTCCAATAAAGAGTTAGGGCTGCTGGGAAAGAGAATCCCCAGAATAGTGATAAGGCTGGCATCATGTAGTTCATAACCTTCATTGATCCCTGCATCTGGTCCTTTGGTACTGTAACCATCTGCATAACATAGGCACTCACACCAGATAAAATAGCTAGTATGTAGTCTGGTTTTGTAAGAGATTTCACCCATACAAAGCCTACATTAGCTGCATCAAATGCTTGTTTTGTTTCGAATACTCCATACTTCATTGGGTCCCTAAACACCCAGAATAGAGCAAACAATATTGGTAACTGTACAAGCATTGGCAGACAACCTGAAAGTGGGTTGATATCTGACTCCTTGTATAGTTTAGATATTTCTTCGTTTTGCTTCTCAGGTTTGTTCTTGTACTTAGCCTGAATCTCCTTGATTTTTGGATTGATTTCAGACATGGCAAAAGTCGATTTTGTCTGCTTTACCATAAGCGGCATCAAGATAATCTTGACCAATATAGTAAAGAGGATAATCGCAAGACCGTAGCTACCTACAGCTGTGTGGATAGCCTTTAGTACTAAACCTAAAGCATTTGCTATATGTCCCATTAAAACCTCCTAATTTTTACCTCAACTTTTGAGATAGACCTTCTATTTCAAAGGGTCGTAACCACCAGGGTGAAAAGGGTGACACTTAGATACTCTTTTAATTGTCAACCACAGTCCCTTTAGAAAGCCATACTTTTTAAATGCTTGTATAGAATATGAGGAACAAGTAGGATAAAACCTACAAGTCGGCCCCTTTAGAGGAGATATATAGAGTTGGTAGAACCTCACTAGGCCTACTGCTCCCCTTACCAATAGGTTTGAACAAGCCCTTATAAATCGCCTTATCAAACTCATATCACTACCTCCAACTAGTCCTATACCATTTTGGCCTTTTTCGCTAGGTACTTGATAGATTTTTCTATATCGTGGTAGCTAGCATCTGAGCTATTTACCCTCGCTATAAATATGTAGTCGTATCCACCCTTGACATATGGGTCTATATTCAACCTATAAGCCTCCTTGATGTACCTCCTAAGTTTATTTCTAACGTGGGCCTTACCTACCTTCTTGGATATAGAAATACCAATCCTAGATTTTTCTTTTTTATTTTTCATCTTATAGACTACTAAATTTCTGTCGGCCATTGATTTACCACTTCGGTAAATCCTCCTGAATTCAGGATCCTTTTTGATTCCATCTGTGTTATTAAAATGCATAACAAGCTCCATCTTTTTTGCCCTGCTAAATATTACAAAAAAAACCACTTAACAAGTGGCTTTTTAATATCTGATACTTAGCAAAAGCTTAGCTAACTTCTTATTAGTGAGTTAGTCTATTTCTTCCCTTAGCTCTTCTTCTCTTTAAAACATTTCTTCCATTTGTTGTTTTCATTCTTTTTCTGAATCCATGTTCTCTTTTTCTCTGTCTTTTCTTTGGCTGATAAGTTCTCTTCATGACCAAACACACTCCTTTCTTTTAATCCTTAATTGTAAACATAACACTATAATTATAAGTATTTCAAGTCGAATTGTCAATTACATTTTAATATTTTTATAAGATTTTTACCTATATTTTAAGCTTGTCAAAAATATAGGTCTAGTTTTTCCACATCGGTAAATAAATTTTATGCGAAAAAATATTTTTTTATATTTTTTCCACAACGATATACTGAATTTGTTAATAGATTAATTCACATTATACACAACATATAGATTACAATCTTATCAACTTATACTTATCCACAAAAATGTGGACAACTTTGTGGACAACTCTATATTTATATTGTGTATAATAGATATTAACAATAAATCAAGCCATGTTATCTTATTGATAAGTATCCAGATATTATTCACATACCCTGTTTATAATATCTCATTTTGGACTTATAAATTATATCATGAAAGTTATCAACAGAATTAATATACATTTATTGCACAGATTTATACCATTTTATATAAGGAGGTTGATTAATACAAGATGGATGCTAACAAATTATGGATCTCTACTAAACAAAAATTAAAGGGAGAATTTCCAAAGAACCACTTTGACCTATATTTTGAAGACAAGAATGTAGTTCCAGTTGACATTATAGACAATGTTTTCTATTTAATGGGAGAAAAAAGGGTTAAACACTTTTTCGAGGTTCAGCAAAAGGACAAGCTGCTGGAGACTTTTTCACTCTTGGCAGTAAACATAAACGACATAGTAGTGCTTACAAACGAAGAGGATGCCAACAGAATTAGACTAAATTCTATTAATAATAAGGAAAAATCAGAGGACCTGGATACAGATAAGGACAAGGGTATACTAGAGCTTGCAAATACTCTAGCCAACTCAAACCTAAATCCTAAATATACATTCGATACCTTTGTATCAGGACCAAATAACAACATAGCACTAGCTGCCAGTCTAAGTATGGCTGGTTTGAACAACAACTTAAAAGGGAAAAACCCCCTATACCTATACGGAGGTGTAGGACTTGGCAAAACCCACCTAATGCAGGCAATAGGTCATGAAATCATAAGAAAAGATCCATCAAAAAAGGTCTTGTATGTGACTTCAGAGACATTCACAAACGACCTTATCATGTCCCTAAAAAACAATACACCAGAGACATTTAGGCAAAAATACAGGTCTGTAGACGTACTGATGGTCGATGATGTCCAGTTCTTTTCCGGCAAAAACTCTACTCAGGAAGAGCTATTCCATACCTTCAACGTACTTCAGGGCCAGAACAAGAAAATCATATTTACAAGTGATAAGTATCCAAAAGACATATCAGGTCTTGAAGATAGGCTGACATCTAGATTTGGCTCAGGTGCAGTATTTGACATACAGCCACCAGAATTTGAGACAAGGGTAGCCATCCTTCAGAAAAAGGCCCAGGACGAAAATATGTCAGTAGATATGGATATAATCTACTATATAGCAGAAAATGTAAAGTCAAATATAAGAGAGCTTGAAGGTGCCTTGAACACTGTATCTTTCTATGCGAGTATAGCAGGAAGAAAAATAGACCTAGATACAGCTAGGGAGGCCCTAAAAAATCAGATTATCTCCTACAATACAAAGGAAACTAATATACTTAGGATAAAGGAAACTGTAGCAGATGCCTACAATGTAACAGTTGAAGAGCTTGACTCAAAGAAGAGAAGTAAGAATATAGCATTTCCTAGACAGGTTGCCATGTACCTTGCAAGAAACCTTCTAGACAAGTCCCTTCCTAAGATAGGTGAAGAGTTCGGTGGAAGAGACCATACTACTGTTATGCATGCCATAAAGAGAATTGAAGACGAGATAGAAAAAGACGATATGACTAGGATGAGGATTGAAAAAATAACATCTGATCTTAATGGATAATATTCAAGTTGGTAGATTTTAAGTACAAAGGATATCTACATTATCCACGTTAATAAAATGTTAATAATTTTAGGATATTTACTTATCAACATTTGCACATTTTATAAATGGAGAATTCAGTAGTTTATCTACATGTTTTTTTACAGGCCTACTTGCGTATATTTCAAGCTTTTAGGTAGTTTTATACACAATCTACAGGCCCTACTACTTATACTACTAAAATATATATTTTATTTATATGTATTAAAGGATTTTTTATTATCAAAAAGGAGGAAATTAAATTGAAACTTATATGTGGACAAAAGAAACTTGCCAATGCTATTAATAATGCTCAAAAGGCAATAAACAATAGAACAACTATAGAACTTTTAAGGGGAATACTATTCTCAACTAAAGAAGATATGTTGACTGTAACAGGTTACGACAATGAACTATGTATAGAAACAAAGATAGATGCCAGTGTAAGCAAGGCTGGAAAGATTGTAGTAAACTCTAAATTAGTCGGAGATATAATAAGAAAGTTGCCAGACTCAATGGTGTCTATAGAGGTAGATGAAGACTATAATATGTTTATTTCATGCCTAAACTCTAGGTACAAGATAAAGGGAATAAATGCAGAAGAATTCCCAGTGGTTGCAGATCTTGAAACTGAAAAGATGATCAAGTTCAACCAGGCTGAAATGAGACATATGATAAGACAGACCGTATTTGCTACAGCAAATGAGCCTGTTAACCCAATACTTGCTGGTGAATTGATAGAAGTCAGCGAGGGTCATATAAATATGGCTGCCGTAGATGGCTATAGGTTGGCTGTTAGAAAATCTATCCTAGAAGATTCAAGCAGCGATGATATAAGTGTAATTGTACCTGGTACCACACTTAACCACCTTAATAGTTTGCTTTCAGATGATGGTGACTTCTATATGGGAGTTGACCCAAAGAACATAGTATTCGTACTTGGCAATACAAAGATAACAGCAAGGCTTATGGACGGTAACTTTACAAAATACGACAGTCTCCTTCCTAAGGAATATATGTCTAAGGTATTGGTAAATACTAGAAATCTTAGAGAGTCTGTTGAAAGAGCAGCCCTACTATTTTCTTCAGAAAAGAACAATATAATAAAGGTTTCTGTTTCAAGTGGTATGATGGTTATAACTGCCAACAATGAAAATGGAAATGCCTATGAAGAAATAAATATAGAACTTGAAGGAGAGGATCTTGAAATAGCATTCAACTCTAGATATTTCTTAGATGGAATAAAGAATATAGATTCTGAATTTATAGAAATAGAACTAGGTGGACCTGTTAATCCATGTATTATAAAGCCAGTAGATGGAGTTGAATATATTTACCTTATACTTCCAGTTAGGGTTAGCAACTAATAAAATTACCAAGTCTGAAAATAAGCGATACAATACTAGTGTCGCTTATTTTTAATTTAATTAAGTAATGTAGAATTCACAAAAATACATGGAAATATGGTATAATATTATATTGTATATAAAGCAAAATTGCCTGTATACACGTTTAATATAATTAAAATTTATTCAATAAGTTTTAATAGTCATGTATTTTTAGTATATTGCATATGGGATTTTGAATTAGGAGAAAATATGAAAAATATAAAGATTGAGTCGGAATTTATAAAGCTTGACCAGTTTTTAAAATTAGCAGATATAGCTAGTACTGGTGGAGAAGCCAAGGTTATGATTATGTCTGAAGATATAAAGGTCAACTCACAAGTTGCAACTCAGAGAGGTAAAAAGCTAGTAAGGGGAGACATAGTAACTTATATGAACGATGACTATATGGTAAAGTAGGTGTAGTTTTGCATATAAATAGTCTTAAATTGGTAAACTATAGAAATTATAATGATTTATCAATTGATTTTAACGAGCATATAAACTTAATACTGGGAAAAAATGGACAGGGAAAGACCAACATAGTCGAGTCTTTGACCCTGATAGCCATAGGTAAGTCATTTAGGACTAGTAAGGACAAGGAACTGATAAAGTTCGACAAGGATAGCCTGTATATAGGGTGTTCATTTACTAGAAATAATATAGACAAGAAGATAGAGATCGCCATAGCCAAGGATAAAAAAGGCATCAAGGTCAATGGCGTATCTGTAAAGTCTATTCAAGACCTACTTGGCAACCTTAATGTTGTTATTTTTTCTCCTGAAGACCTTAAGCTAATAAAGGATGGCCCCAAGGAAAGACGTAGCTTTATAGACAAGGAAATAAGCCAGATTATGCCTAGGTACTATTCTATATTGACTAGTTACAACAAGGTGCTTGACGAGAGAAATAAGCTCCTTAAGAGCCAGTATATAGACAGGAACCTACTTGCTGTCTACAGTGAGACTTTGGCTAATTATGCGGCTGAAATATACCTTATCAGGAGAGACTTTGTAGGCAAGTTATCTATAATATCCAGTGACCTACACCAAAAGCTAACCTCTGATAAAGAGGTCTTAAAGATCAGGTACAAGAGCCAGATTGAGGTCACTGACCAAGATGATATAAGGTCTATGAGGGAAAAAATAATAAGCGCCCATGAGGAAAATATCGATCACGATATGCTAAATAGGAATACTAGGATCGGTCCTCATAGGGATGATATAGTTATTTATTTAAATGATATTGATGTTAGGTTATATGGTTCACAGGGCCAGCAGAGAACGGCCTCAATATCCCTTAAGCTTTCAGAAATAGAGCTTATAAAGCAGGAGATAGGAGACTATCCAGTCCTGATACTGGATGATGTCTTTAGTGAACTAGATCAAAACAGGCAGAAAATGCTAGTTGAAAAACTAGAAGACATACAGATGTTTGTTACAACAGCAGACCCCCTACACAAGTTGATACTGGGCAAGGATGATTACTCAGTATTCAACATAGAGGCGGGCAAGGTAGTGGAAATAGAAAATGGAGGTAAATAAATGTCAAAACAGGAATATGGTGCTGATCAAATACAGGTCTTAGAAGGTCTGGAAGCCGTAAGAAAGAGACCTGGTATGTACATAGGTTCAACAGGACCTAGGGGACTTCATCACCTAGTATACGAAGTGGTGGACAATTCTATAGATGAGGCACTAGCAGGAAATTGTTCTGAAATATATATATCCCTAAACGATGATGGCAGTGTAACTGTAAGGGACAACGGTAGAGGTATACCAGTAGAGGTCCACCCCAAGACTGGTCTTTCAACTCTTGAGACAGTTCTTACAGTCCTTCATGCAGGTGGTAAGTTTGGTGGTGGAGGCTACAAGGTATCTGGTGGACTTCACGGAGTTGGTGTTTCAGTAGTAAACGCCCTTAGCGACTGGGTTGTAGCTGAGGTATCAAGAGATGGCAAGCTATACAGACAGAGATACGAAAAGGGTGTTACAAAGACTAAGCTAGAGGTTGTAGATGAAAACCAAAAAGAAAGTGGTACATCTATAACATTTATGCCGGATGCTAGTATTTTTGATGAAGTAGTGTTCAGCTATGAAACTTTGGAATATAGGTTTAGGGAGTTATCATTCCTAAATAGAGTCATCAAGATAGTATTTGATGACAAGAGAAAGGGCCAGGAAAAATCTAAGACTTTCCATTATACTGGTGGTCTAATAGAGTATGTAAAGTACCTTAACAGGACTAAAAATACACTTCATGACCAGATTATATACGTTGACAAGATGCAGGATGACTGCACTATAGAGCTAGCACTTCAGTATACTGATGCCTATAGTGAAAATATATACTCATTTGCCAACAACATAAATACACACGAGGGTGGTGTCCACCTATCTGGATTTAAGACAGCCCTTACAAAGGCTATGAATGACTATGCCAGAAGGAACAACATCCTAAAGGACAAGGATTCAAATCTTACAGGTGAAGATATAAGAGAAGGTATAACAGCAATAGTGTCTGTCAAGCTTCCTGAGCCACAGTTTGAAGGTCAGACTAAGACAAAGCTAGGAAATACCTTTATGAGGGGGATAGTGGATTCTATAGCCAATGAAGAGATAGGTGCCTTTATGGAGGAAAACCCATCTGTAGCAAGAGTGATCATAGACAAGTGTCTAAGGTCTCAGAGGGCTAGGGAGGCTGCCAAAAAGGCCAGGGAATTGACTAGGAGAAAGTCTGTCCTTGAGACTACTTCACTTCCAGGCAAGCTAGCTGACTGTTCAGAAAAATCTCCAGAGAAGAGTGAGATATTCCTAGTCGAGGGTGATTCTGCCGGCGGTTCAGCTAAGGGAGGAAGAGATAGGAATATACAGGCGATACTTCCACTTAGAGGTAAGATACTAAACGTTGAAAAATCAAGGTTAGACAAGATTTTGTCATCAGAGGAAATAAAGAATATGATAACAGCATTCGGCTGTGGTATAGGTGAGGACTTTGACGAGGCCAAGCTGAGATACCACAAGATAATAATCATGACCGATGCCGATGTCGATGGTGCCCACATCAGGACCCTTCTTTTGACATTCTTCTTTAGGTATATGAGACCACTTATAGAGCAGGGCTATGTCTATGCAGCTATGCCACCTCTATTTAAGATTAAAAAGGCAAAGAAGGAGTACTATGCCTATACAGATAGGGAGCTAGGTTCCCTTTTAGATGAAGTTGGTAGACAGGGAACTGAGATATCTAGATACAAGGGTCTTGGTGAGATGAATGCCAACCAGCTTTGGGAGACTACAATGGACCCTGAGCAGAGAATACTTCAGCAGGTTACAATTGAAGACGCCATATTTGCAGACGAGACATTCTCGATGCTGATGGGTGACAAGGTAGCCCCTAGAAGAGAATTTATTGAAGAAAACGCAAAATATGTTAGAAACTTGGATATATAGGGAGGTGGACAAGTAAATGGATACAAATAATAGAATTATTCCCATAGAGATATCAGAAGAAATGAGAAAATCATACATAGACTATTCTATGAGTGTTATCGTAGGTAGAGCCCTACCAGACGTAAGAGATGGTCTAAAGCCTGTCCACAGAAGAATATTATATTCTATGATGGAGCAGGGAATCACTCCAGACAAGCCATACAGAAAGTCAGCCCGTATAGTCGGTGACGTACTAGGTAAGTACCACCCACATGGTGACTCATCTGTATATATGGCTATGGTAAAGATGGCCCAGGACTTTTCAACTAGGGGACTACTAGTTGACGGCCAGGGTAACTTTGGTTCAGTTGATGGTGACAGCCCGGCTGCCATGAGATACACAGAGGCCAGAATGTCAAAGCTTGCCCTAGAGCTTCTTAGGGACATAGAAAAAGAGACAGTAGATTTTGGACCTAACTTTGACGAGTCCTTAGAAGAGCCTATAGTATTGCCAGCTAGGTATCCAAACCTATTGGTAAATGGATCAAACGGTATAGCCGTTGGTATGGCGACATCTATACCACCTCACAACCTAGGAGAGGTAATAGATGCAACAGTCCACTACATAGACAACCAGGATTGTGATGTAGATGAACTGCTTGACTACGTAAAGGGACCAGACTTCCCAACAGCTGCAACTATTGTAGGCTATGACGGTATCAAGCAGGCCTATAAGACAGGTCGTGGCAAGGTGAAGGTAAGGGCCAAGGCAGAGATAGAAGAACTACCTAAGGGTAAGCAACAGATAGTAGTAACAGAGATACCATACCAGGTAAACAAGGCAAGATTGGTTGAAAAGATAGCAGACCTAGTCAAGGAAAAGAAGGTAGAGGGAATATCAGACCTTAGAGATGAGACCAACAGAGAGGGTATGAGAATAGTAATAGAGCTAAAGAGGGATACAAATGCCAATATAGTTCTAAACAACCTATACAAGCACTCTCAGCTAGAGGATACATTCTCAATTATAATGCTTGCTATAGTCGATGGAACACCTAAGATACTCAACCTAAAGCAGGTCCTAGGCTATTACCTAGACCACCAAAAGGATGTAATAACTAGAAGAACTCAGTTCGAGCTTAGAAAGGCACATGCTAGGGCTCATATACTTGAAGGTTTGAAGATAGCCCTAGACAATATAGACAGGGTAATATCAATTATCAGGTCATCTAAGACAGGCCAGATAGCCAAGGATAGATTGATAGAAGAATTTGCCCTATCAGAAATCCAGGCCCAGGCCATATTGGACATGAGACTCCAGAGACTTACAGGTCTTGAAAGAGAGAAAATTGACAAGGAATACAAGGACTTAATGGCTAGGATAGAATACCTTGAGTCAATACTTGCAGATGAATTAAAACTACTTGGAGTAATCAAGGAAGAGATGCTTGCTATAAAGGCCAAGCACGAAGATCCAAGAAGGACACAGATCATACCAGCAGAGGGCGAGTTCGATGTAAAAGACCTATTTGAAGAAGAAGATGTAGCAATCACACTTACTCATTTAGGATATATAAAGAGACTTCCAGCTGATACATATAAGAGTCAAAAAAGAGGGGGAAGGGGTATAGCAGCCCTTACAACTAGGGAAGAAGACTTTGTAAGAGAGCTTATATCCACAACAACATATTCAACAATCCTATTCTTTACAAATAGGGGTAGGGTATATAAGTTAAATGCATATGAAGTTCCAGAAGGCAAGAGAACATCAAAGGGAACAGCAATAGTCAACCTACTTCAGTTAAATCCTGGAGAAAAGGTAGCTAGGACAATAACATTTAACTCAGATAACGATACTGGAAATGAGTCAGATTATCTACTTATGGCAACAAAAAATGGTATAGTTAAAAAGACTCAGATAAGTGAGTTTAAGAATATAAATAAATCTGGTCTAATAGCCATAAACCTAAAGGACGGAGACGAACTGATAGGGGTAAATATGACTGATGGAAACCAGGAAGTAGTACTAGTAACAGAAAATGCAATGTCTATTAGGTTTAATGAAGCAGATGTCAGACCAATGGGTAGGACGGCTACAGGAGTCAAGGGTATAACCCTATCAAAGGACGACAGGGTAGTATCTATGAACCTAATAGGAGAAGGAGACAATCTCCTAGTAGTCAGCCAGAATGGTTTTGGTAAGAGAAGTGATGTAGAAGAGTACAGGCCACAGATAAGAGGTGGCAAGGGGATCAAGACATACAATATCACATCAAAGACAGGTAAAATAGTAGGTTCATCCCTAGTAAATGAAGATGACGAAATGATGATGATAAATTCAAATGGTGTCTTGATAAGGATAAGAGTTAATGAAATTTCTATATTCGGCCGTATAACAAGCGGTGTGAAACTTATGAGGACTGATGAAGAGGTCGAAGTAGTTTCAATAGCCAAGATAAAGGCAGAAGATATAGAAGAAAATTAGGAGGTTGTTAGTATGTCATTTGGGATTAATTCAGCATATGAAAATGATCAGCAAGTTTGGAATGTAGGTCTATCAGGAGAGCTAGATCTATCTTGTTCAGAAGAGTTAAAGATGGAGTTAAACAACAACATTGAATCCAATTTATCTGATATAAATATAGATATGTCTAAACTTAAGTATATAGACTCAACAGGTGTAGGCGTTATAGTAGGTATAATGAAGAACCTAAGGAGCAAGGGCAAGGATATAAAAATATTAAATGCTAGAGATAATGTGAAGAAGATATTTAATATAACAGGACTCGATCAGATAATAAAAATGGAGGGATAGTAGAGTGGAAACTAGTGTAATAAACATGAAAATGTCAAATGATCCAGATTTAGTTTCAGTGATAAGACTGACAACATCTGGTATAGCTAGTAAGATGGGATTTACAATGGAAGATATAGAAGACTTAAAAGTAGCTATATCAGAAGCTTGTACAAATGCTATTAAACACAGCAAGGAAAAAGAATTTGAGGTCAAATTCCTAGTCAATGAATCAAGATTAGATGTTGAAGTAATCGACCAAGGTATTGGCTATGACACGGTAGCTGTAGCAGAACCAGACCTAAAAAATCCTAAGACTAGTGGTTTAGGTTTATTTATAATAAAATCTTTAATGGATGAAGTGGAAGTTAAATCTTGCGAAGAATGCGGTACTGTAATTAGATTTTCTAAATTAGTTGGAGTTGAAGAGTAATGAATCATGGAGCCACAGGAAAATACGAGGAAATGGATGTAAAGGATCTTTTTAAGATTTTTTCTGAGGACAAAGATAATATTGCAATTAGAAACATACTGATAGAAAAGCACCTATATTTGGCGAAGATACTTTCAAGAAAATATATGAATAAGGGTGTGGACTACGAAGATATTTTTCAGGTGGCATCATTAGCTTTGATCTTTGCTATTGACAGGTATGACGTATCGAAGGGATTTGAATTTTCGAGCTTCGCAACACCGACGATAGTAGGAGAAATCAAAAAGTACTTTAGAGACAAGGTTTGGACACTGAGAGTACCTAGAAGGATCCAGGAGTTGAGTAAAAAGATAAGCAATACCAAGACTCTACTGGAGCAGGAACTAAAGAGGAGTCCAAAACCAATAGAAATAGCAGAATATCTAGAAGTTGACCTAGAAGATGTACTAGAGGCAATGGAAGCATCTTATGGATACCAGCCTATGTCACTGGATACACCTAGCAACGAAGATAACGAAGACAAGGATATAACCCTTGGAGATAAGATAGGTTTTGAAGAAAAGAACTTTTCTCAGATTGAAGATATGGACTTTTTGGACAAGTTTATGGAGACATTAAACGAGTTAGAAGTGTCTATAGTCAAGGGGAGATTCTTTGAAAATAAGACCCAGTCAGTTATAGCAGGAGAACTTGGAATTTCACAGATGACTGTTTCAAGACTGGAAAAGAAGATAGTTGAAAAACTAAAAAAAGAATATTTAAAGGTGGTTTAAAAATACAAACTAATGAATAATATGGAAAATACAATCGAAAAGCAGACAACTATACTTGGTATGTATAGTGAAAAACTGACAGCCATGTTGCCAGAGATAATATTTTCATTGATATTGTTTATTGTCAGCCTTTTTGTAGCCAAGTTGGTCAAGATGATACTTACTAGGTTGCTGGACAAGTACAAGACTAGCATAGGCCTAGTGAGCCTTATAATCAATTTTGTGCAGGTTACCATTATACTTGTTGGTATAATGCAGTCCTTGGCTGTCTTGGGGGTCAATACGGCATCCTTTGCAGCCATACTAGGAGCGGCAGGTTTTTCTATAGGTTTGGCCTTCAAGGAAGTCCTAGCCAACCTAGGTTCTTGCCTTATCATACTATTTTTCAAGCCCTTCCAGCTTGGAGACTATATAAAGTGTGAGGCAACAGAGGGCACTGTAACAGAAATAAATATGTTCTCTACTGTCCTAACAACAGTTGACAACAAGCTGATCACACTTCCAAATTCACAGATAACATCTAGTCCTGTAATCAACTATACAGCCCAGAACAAGAGAAGGATGGATTTTATTTTCAATGTGGAGTATGATACGGATATACAGGTCTTGTATGAGATTGTCAATAGGTTGTTCAGCGAGGAAAAGAGGATACTGGATAATCCAGCCCCACTTATAGGTGTAGACTCAATGAACAACAAGATAATAAGGTTTATAGCAAAGCCATGGGTCAATACAGGAGATTATTGGCAGGTATACTACAAGCTGATGGAAGAATTTAAAAATGAGTTTGACCAGAAGAATATTAAGCTTGCCAGTGGTTTTGTGATAAATAATTTAAATTAAGGCTTGAAATAAACAAATTGATGGTATATAATGTAGCCATAGCAAGATAAAGAGCAATGACGGAACTTAGTAGGATTATTAGGTGTAAGCAGAGAGTGGATAGTTGGTGAGAATCCACTGCACTATAGTCTGAATCTACTCCCGAGCTTCTAGTTTGAAATAGTACTAGACGTAGGACCTGCGATAAGGGTTTGAGAGTCCGGATTTATCCGGGAACTTGGGTGGTAACGCGGAATTTTGACTTTCGTCCCTATTTAGGGGCGGAGGTCTTTTTTTATACAATCTACAACAATACTAGTTAGTTTAGGTTTGCAATTATTATAAGTATTTAGAGTGAGACTACCCGTAAAATCTAAAAATATATTGGGACAAAGAGAGGTAAAGGATATGTTAGACGTAAAAAGAATAAGAGAAAATCTTGAAGACATCAAAGTACTAATGGGAAGAAGAGGGGAAGGTGAATTCGATCCTAAGGACCTTGATGAAGTAATCGCACTTGACGATAAGAGAAAAGAAATCTTAAAAGAAGTTGAAGTTATGAAGAACCAGTCAAATGTAGATTCTAAGAAGATACCAGAAATGATCAAAAATGGCCAAGATATAGGACCAATCAAGGCTGAACTAAAGGAATTATCAGACAAGATTAAAGAACTAGATGCTCAGTTAAAGGAAGTTGAAGAAGGCCTAGTTTACAGACTTCTTAGAATACCAAACGTACCAAACCCAGATGTACCACAGGGTGAAACTGATGAAGACAATGTTCAGATAAGAACTTGGGGAGAACCAAGAAAGTTTGACTTTGAAGAAAAGGCTCATTGGGATATAGGAACAGACCTAGATATCTTAGACTTTGAAAGAGGTGGAAAGATAACAGGATCAAGATTTACAGTTCTTAAGGGACTAGGAGCTAGACTAGAAAGAGCCCTACTATCTTTCTACATGGACCAGCATTCAGAAAATGGATACACAGAGATAATACCACCATTTATGGCAAATAGAAACAGCTTTATAGGTACTGGTCAGCTTCCAAAGTTTGAAGAGGATATGTTCAAGATTGAAGGATTAGACTACTTCCTTGTACCAACAGCAGAGGTACCAGTAACTAATCTTTACAACAATGAAATAGTAGACTTTGATAGTCTTCCAATCAAGCACTGTGCCTACACTCCATGCTTTAGATCAGAAGCAGGTTCAGCAGGTAGGGATACAAGAGGTCTAGTAAGACAGCACCAGTTTAACAAGGTTGAACTAGTTAAATTTGTTAAGCCAGAAGATTCATATGAAGAATTAGAAAGCCTTACAAATGATGCAGAAAAGATGCTACAGCTACTAGGACTACCATACAGGGTTGTAAAGATATGTACAGGTGACCTAGGATTTACAGCGGCTAAGAAGTACGACCTAGAAGTTTGGATGCCAAGCTACAACAGATATGTTGAAATATCTTCTTGCTCAAACTTTGAAGACTTCCAGGCTAGAAGAGCCAATATCAGATTCAAGAGGGATAGAAATGCCAAGACTGAATTTGTACATACACTAAATGGATCAGGTCTAGCTATAGGTAGAACAGTAGCAGCTATACTTGAAAACTACCAGCAGGAAGACGGAACAGTAGTTGTTCCAGAAGCCCTAAGAAGCTATATGAGATGCGATGTAATCAAGTAATTTTTGATAGAAATTAATAGTCCCCTAGGATGACATAAGTTATTACTTACGTTTGTCCTAGGGGATTTCTTATTTTAGTATTCCTATACCTATACCGAGTAAATCTCTGTTATTTCTGGCTTTTATTTGTAGACTTGTTGGATTTTTTATATCTTTTAAGCTGTATGTATACTTACCAAATATTCTATCAAGTGCCATTGATGGATCTTGGTATTCATAAATTATGTTGAATAGGTCCATAAATTCTCCAATGCTTGACTTGCTTGAAAGTATCGACTTCATCGGTCTGTAGAGTAGCCAAGACCTACAATAAAAACACTTATAGTTATATATGCTTTCTGAAAAAAATTCCTTGGCCATTTTTATAGACTCTATGCAAGATAATTTTTTTATATTTTCACCCTGCATGATATGGATAGATATGAGGTCTACATCATGGCATACTTCTCCTATATTTTTGCATTTTCTAGACTTAAGATCTAATATAGGAGGATTTAAGTCCATTTTGGATAGATTATTTATAAGGGTTTGGTCGCAAAAACTGGCCCAATTATTGTGGACTTTTTCATACTGTAGAGATCCTATTTTGAATATATTTAGGTAAAATATCCTTATCAACCAGCTTCCTTCAAAACTTTCTAGTCCAAACCTAGTCTTATCACTGTGTGATAAGTAGTAGATATTTAGTCTAAGAAAAATGTCTGATATTGTATGATAAAATATGTAATTAGAGATATTATTTTCTTTATATAGGACATTTAGTACTGGGAGCATAGTTAAGAGTACTAGTCCTATATTATAGTCATCTAGGCTAGATATATAGTCTTTATTCTTGGTTTGATTTATGTCACTATACCCAGATTTTATTGACTCAATGGCCATGTCTATAGTGTCTTGATTTAATGTATCTATATAAGATTCTATATCAAAAATTGGCTGGTGCTTACTCGAACTAGATTTATATATTTTTACTATATCCTTTATGTCCTTGACTATCATATTGATACTGTTTTTATTATAGTATTCGATATACTTATTTTTGACTTTTAATATATTATTTATAGAATATTTCATAAAGTCTCCTTAAAAAGTTGATTTTATTTAATTCTAGCACATATAGTTGTAAATTTGAATATCATTTTATAAGTAAAAACGATTGCTTTTTTATAGGAAGTAGGCTATATTAGACTTATAAAGATATTAACTATATTTATTATAGCTATTATCTTTTATACTTATATGATTTTTAGGAGGTACTTATGAAGAAGTTTTCTAAGTTAATGATGATGCTTTTGGTTGGAACTATGGCTCTAACTGGTTGTGCATCAAAAAAGTCAGATGACTCTGCTAGCAAGAAGGAAGAGGGAGCTAATGAAGTATCATTTATGATACCTGATTGGGGAGTTCCAACAGAAGAAATGTTAAAGGATTTTGAAAAGGAATCTGGTATTAAAGTAAATGTTATGACAACTAGCTGGGATGATATTAGAAATAAGATATCAACTGCAGCAGCTGGTAAAAAGGCAGCAGCAGACGTTTATGAAGTTGACTGGTCTTGGGTTGGAGAATTTAAGAAGGCTGGTTGGTTAGAAGAAATTGAAATGTCTAAGGAAGATATAGATGATATGAAGACTACAGCAACATTCTCTGTGGATGGCAAGGTATATGCTGTACCATATTCAAATGACTATAGAATAGCCTACTATAACAAGGCTATGTATGATAAGGCTGGAATAAAGGAAGCTCCAAAGACTTGGGACCAGGTAATAGAAAATGCTAAGATTTTAAAGGAAAAGAACGTTGTTAAGTATCCAGTTTCAAATCCTATGGCTGCAACTGAGAAGTCTACTACAACATTCTTATGGTTGGCCTACTCAAGAAATGGCAAGGTATTCAATGAAGATAATACCCTAAATAAGGAATCTGCCCTAGATGCCTTAAAGATACTAGACAAGCTTAATAGAGAGGGTCTATCAGATCCAGCAAACAGAACTTCAGAAGAAGCATTTCCAAAGCTAAGCAATGGTGAAGCTGCATTTATGGTAGGACCATCATCTTTTGTTGTAAAGGTAAACAATCCTAAAGAATCTAAGGTTGTTGACCAGGTAGTTCCAGTTGTACTTCCAGGTAAGGATAAGGAAGCTACAGCTACAGTTCCATTTGCAGAGGCTGTCGGTATATCTCCATACTCAAAGAACAAGGAAGCTGCTAAGAAGTTTGTAGCTTGGTATACATCAAAGGATGTCCAGTACAAGTTGTATGAGAATGTATCAGTGCTTCCAACAAGAACATCTGTTATAGAAAAGCTGCTTAATGATGGAAAGATAAAGAATGCTGGTGCAATGCTTGAACTTTCTAAGATGATAGAGACTCCATTCCCTAATGGTGTACCAGACTACTACACAAAGATGAGTACTGAAATATTCAATACTATCAACCAGATGGCAAATGAAAAGTTAACACCAGAACAGGCTGCTGATCAGATGGTGGAAAAAGTAAACAAGGTTGTAGCGGAAAATAAATAGTATGAAAAAATATAGATTAAGACCTTGGATCCTATTATTTCCATGTTTGCTAATAATGGTGACAACAGTTTTATATCCTATTTTTAGAACATTTTTGTTTAGTTTACAGAATTATAAAATGACAGAGCCCTACAATAGGAAGTTTGTAGGTATAAATAACTACTTGAAAGTCTTGGGGTCCCAAGACTTTCATAGTGCCCTAAAAAACTCATTAATAATATTGGTCCTAACATTAGTTATAGCTTTTAGCTTTAGTATAGTAGTAGGGCTGATTCTAAATAAAAAGTCTAAAATAAGTCCTATTTTAACTGCAGTTGCTATTATACCATGGGCATTGCCACCCCTTGTAAATGGCATAATATGGAAATTTGTATTCTATCCAGGATATGGATTTATGAATAAGCTATTGATAAATATGGGCTTGGTAGAAAATCCAATAGAATGGACTAGCGGCATTACTACTACCTTATTTGTAGTAGCTATAGTAGTTGCATGGAAGGTAATACCATTTTGTTCTATACTAATATTGGCAAGTCTACAAAATATACCCAAGGAACTATATGAGGCTGCAAGGGTAGATGGTTGTGGTAAAATTGATGAGTTTAAGAAGATTACTCTTCCGTTTTTATTGCCATCATTTTCTATTGTACTCATACAGATAACTATAGCTGCAATAAATGTATTCGATGAATTGGTATCTATTACAGGATATAGGTTGGACACAGCTACACTACTAATCTACAACTATATGAATACATTTACATATTTAGATTTTGGATATGGTTCTGCTATAACCTATATTGTAATGATCTTATCTGGTTTGGTAGGATACTTATATATAAAGAATATTGCTAAGGAGGACTAAAATGAAAAACAAAACCATCTACAAGATAGGCTATATACTAGTTATTTTATTCTTTTTGGCATTTACCCTAGGTCCAATAATATGGTGCTTTATAATGAGTATTACGCCTGAAAGTGAAATATTTAGGTCAAGTGGTGATTTTCTTCCAAGTAAGATTAATTGGGGGAATTACCTGAGTATATTTGATAGGTCAAGTCAAGAGAGTGAGGTAATATTTAGGGGGCTTAAAAATTCCCTGATGATGTCTGTAACAACTATGGTAATTGGAATACCTACATCTTTATTTGCAGCCTACTCTTTTTACAGGTATAAGTTTAGAGCTAGAGAGTTTGTTATGAAGTTTTTGATGCTTACTATTGTAATACCTGTATTTACAACTATTATACCTATTTACTCTATGTTTGCTGAGTACGGAATGCTAGATAGTGTATTTTGGGTGGCTATAATATATGTATCATCATTCATACCTATTACCACTTGGACTATGATGAATTATTTTAAGTCTATACCTAGGGAGTTGGTTGAGTCTGCATCTATAGAGGGATGCGATGAGTTACAGATATTTTTAAAGATAATTATGCCACTTTCAACACCTATAATATTTACTTGTATACTGATGGTATTTATAATGAGTTGGAACCAGTTCCAAATACCTCTTATACTTATATCGTCCCATGAAAATAAGTTGGTTACTATGGTCTTATCTGAATTTATATCTAGAAATGATGTAAGATATGGCATGATATCGGCTAGTGGTATTATTTCACTAATTATTCCAGCAATGGTTGCAGTATTGTTTAGGAAACACCTAATATCTGGCCTGATGCAGGGAACAGGCAAGTAATAAAAATAACAGATCCCTCAGAAGAGCATTCTTTTGAGGGATTTATTAAATGATATTATAAGACCAATCTATATATTTTATTTTTCAACCTCATTATTGTTATCTGCTGCCCATTCATAGAATGAAGCATCATAGTTTTGTAACTTAGTTGCTCCGTTATAAATATATTTTCTCTTGAATTTTAATAAAATATATAGTACAATATGGTTAGAGTGTTGATGATTATCGCACGAAGGGGTACACCACCGCGGGTGTAGGCTTCCTTCGTGCGTTTTTTTTCGCTAAAAACTAGAAAAAACTACACAAAATAATATATGTGAAGAAAAAGGAGGATAGAAATGGCTACTATAAATGGACAGCAAGTAGATATTAAAAATACTAGCCTACTTGACTACATAGTATCTAATGGCTTTGATGCTGATAGGCTGGCAGTGGAAGTCAATGGTGATATAGTCAAGAGGGGGACATATGGTGACTACATTATAAATGAGTACGATAAGATAGAAATTGTATGCTTTGTAGGAGGTGGTTAAGTTGTCACGATACCATAAGGAAATTTTCAAGAGGAATGTATCAGACCCTACAAACAAGTTGGGCGAGTCAAGTGTATGCATACTAGGTCTTGGTGGGCTAGGCTCTAATATAGCTGTATCCCTTGCAAGGTCTGGAATTGGAAGGCTTGTTTTGGTTGATTTTGACAGGGTTGAAGAGTCCAATCTCAACAGGCAGTACTATAATCTCACCCACATAGGAATGAAAAAGACAGAGGCTATAGTAGATGTTATCAGGTCTATTAATAGGGATATAGTCCTTAAGGTGATAGATAAAAAAATAGATAGGGACAATATACTAGAAATAGTCGATAAAGAGTCGATCATATGCGAGGCCCTTGACGATGCTATGACTAAGTCCATGGTTGTTGGTGAGATACTTTCAAATTACAGTGACAAGTTTGTAGTTGCAGGTTCTGGAATGGCAGGTATTGGAGATGCCAATTCTATAAAGACGGTCAAGAGATTTAAAAACCTGTATATCTGCGGAGATGATGCATCAGATTTTGAAGAGGTTGATGGTATGATGGCTCCGAGGGTAAATATATGTGCAGGTCACCAGGCCAATATCATACTTAGGATAATAATGGGGATTGAATAATATACTATATTATACTATGCAAAATGTACTGATAGAAAATACAGGAAGCAAGGAATATAATTAATGAATGTAACAAATATAAATAATAAAAAGTAATTTTAATCATAAAAGATATTTATAATAAACAGGAGGTAGCAAGATGGATGATAAGTTAATAATTGGTGGTAGGGAATTTAATTCAAGATTTATACTAGGTTCTGGCAAATATTCAGTAGACCTAATAAATAGTGCTGTAAAGTATGCAGGTGCTGAGATTATTACACTAGCCCTTAGGCGTGCTGTAGGTGGTCAGGTAGAGAATATACTAGATTATATACCTGAAGGAGTTACACTTCTTCCTAATACTTCAGGAGCTAGAAATGCTGAAGAGGCTGTAAGAATAGCTAGGTTATCTCGTGAATGTGGATGTGGAGACTTTGTAAAGGTAGAAGTAATAAGGGATTCCAAGTACTTACTTCCAGACAATGCAGAGACTATAAAGGCTACAGAAATTCTGGCCAAAGAGGGATTTATTGTAATGCCTTATATGTATCCAGACCTTAATGTTGCAAGAGACCTAAAAAATGCAGGGGCTGCCTGTATAATGCCTCTTGGTTCTCCAATTGGTTCAAATAGGGGACTTGCTACTAAGGAGTTTATAAAGATATTGATAGATGAAATAGACCTACCTGTAATAGTTGATGCTGGTATTGGTAGACCATCTCAGGCTTGTGAAGCTATGGAGATGGGAGCCGCTGCTATAATGGCCAATACTGCTATAGCTACTGCAGGAGATATACCTATGATGGCAGAGGCATTTAAGTATGCTATTGAGGCAGGTAGACGTGCTTATCTTGCAAAGATTGGCAGGGTTATAGAAAAGGGTGGGGTTGCATCATCACCACTAACAGGATTTTTGGAAGACTAGGAGGTAAGTTATGACTATAGCTAAGGAAAATAGAATAGACCATATGAAGTATATGCCAGATATGGAGATAATAGAGTCTGATGTGATGGACAGGGTAATATCTTCAATGAATGCCTGTGATTTTAGTAAATTTACAGATGCTGATGTAGAGGCGGTTCTTGAAAAAGATATACTAGATGCTAGGGACTTTGAATGTCTACTTTCACCAGCTGCCCAAAACCATTTGGAAGCAATAGCTAGGAAGGCCCAGGATTTTACTAGGAGACATTTTGGTAACTCGATATATATGTTCACACCCCTGTATATAGCAAACTACTGTGAGAACTACTGTATCTACTGTGGGTTCAATTCACACAACAAGATAAAAAGGTCTATGCTGGATATAGACCAGATAGAGAAAGAACTAAAGGCAATAGCAGAATCTGGACTAGAGGATATATTGATTCTAACAGGTGAGTCTAGAAAGCGTTCAGATGTAAAATATATAGGAGAGGCTTGTAAGTTGGCTAGCAAGTATTTTAACCTAGTTGGTATAGAGGTATATCCAATGAACAGTGATGAATACGCCTACCTAAATTCTTGTGGTGCAGACTATGTTACAGTATTCCAGGAAACATATAACTCAGACAAGTATGAGACACTTCATCTTGCGGGTCATAAGAGGATATTCCCATATAGGTTAAATGCCCAAGAAAGAGCCCTTATGGGTGGCATGAGGGGAGTTGGTTTTGCAGCCCTTCTTGGACTTGATGACTTTAGAAAGGATGCCTTTGCTACAGGCTACCATGCCCATTTACTTCAGAAAAAGTACCCTCATGCAGAGATATCAATATCTTGTCCTAGACTTAGACCTATCATCAACAATGACAAGATAAATCCAAAGGACGTACACGAAACTCAGCTACTCCAAATTATATGTGCATACAGGCTATTTTTACCTTTTGCCAATATAACAGTGTCTACTAGGGAGTGTGCTAGGTTTAGGGACAATATAATCAAGATAGCAGCCACTAAGATATCTGCAGGTGTAAGCACAGGTATAGGTAGTCACTCTGAAGAAGTAGATGATGCCAAGGGTGATGAACAGTTTGAAATATCTGATGGAAGAAATGTTGAAGAAGTATTTGAAGCCATTAAAAAAGCAGGGCTTCAGCCGGTAATGAGTGAGTATATCAACCTGGCCTATGATGAATCTAAGTCTACCAAGCCTTCAAGGAAGTAGTAGTATGGAAAATAGCCCAAATGACATTACATATGATAGGAATAGCCCGATTAGACTGAAGGTAATCACCAACAGGAAATTGTGTGAGGGACAAGACCTTGTTTATAGGCTTGGAAGGGTAATAGATGATTATATGGATTGCAAGTATTTAGAAGGATATATACTAGACTCTATAATATTAAGAGAAAAGGATATGGACCAATCAGACTATATAAAACTATATCAAAATATCTATGATTTGGTGGATAGATTTAACAGGGATAAGAGGCTTGTAGTCAACAATCTACCAAGAATAGGCCTATACAGTCATTATTTTATGGAAAAGTCTGTGGAAAATGGGATAAAAAATATTCACCTACCCCTTCATATTTTGAAAAACAATAAAAAACTTGTGGATAAGTTTGACAGTATTGGGGTATCCTGTCACTCCCTTGAGGAAGCTAGGGAGGCTAGAGAACTGGGAGCTAGTTATATAACTTTTTCTCATATATTTATAACAGACTGCAAAAAGGGGCTTGAACCAAGGGGCTTGGATGAGTTAAATTATGTAGTCAAAAACATAGATATACCAGTATATGCCCTAGGAGGTATAAACCATACTAATGCCCGAGAGTGTATAGATTCAGGGGCTAGTGGGGTGGTTATGATGTCTAATATTATGAAAAATAAAATATAGTAAAAATCAGGTGCTAGTTATAAATTTACAATGTTTATTAACTTAGCACCTATTTTATAGTAAGGTATATAAAATTAAATATATTATTTGCTTGTGGTATATAGTTTATTATATATATGTGATATATTTTGTTTTGTGGCTACCATTTGTATGATATATATGTTAGATTATATAATATAGATTCTATAGATTATATTCTATATTATATATTTTATGGATTTGTAGGCTAGATTTGATAAATAATTATAGTTAGGAGACTTTTGTATATATGGAAAAAGAATATTTTATGGAACAAGCTCTAGTAGAGGCTCGCAAGGCCTATGCCCTCAAGGAGACTCCAATAGGTGCTGTAATTGTATACCAAGGAAGGATAGTAGGAAGAGGATTTAACCAAGTAGAGCTACAAAACAACCCACTAGCCCATGCAGAGATTATGGCTATAAATGACGCTGTCAAAAACCTAGCTAGGTGGAGGCTCTATGACTGCCAGATGTATGTTACGATGGAGCCTTGTTTTATGTGTGCGGGAGCCATAGCAAATTCTAGGATTAGAGGCTTGTATATAGGGGCAGGCCACCACAAAAACCATATAGTTACAAAGCATAATGACTTTAAAAAAGAGTTTTATACAGATTCAAAGATAAATTTTGAGATAGGGATCTTGGAAGAGGATTGTTCTAGGATTTTGGTTGATTTTTTCAAGGAGAGAAGGATGGTCAAGAAACTTGATTAGGAAGGGAAAAGAACTATATTTATGCAAATGATAGTGTAAAATAAGTATGGAGTTTTTGAAATAAAAAATAGAGATTACAACCTCTTGTGTTAAAATATATTTGACCCAAAAAATAAACAAAGGTGGTGTAATCTCTATGGAAACTATTATACAACAAATATGTATGAATATAGTGGAAAAAGTATTAAAAACTCTAAAAGAAAGTAAAAATCTTAGTTTGGATATTATAACGCCTGAGATACTGAAGAAAGCAATAATACATGTTTTAGCATAGTTGAGGAATATATATATGCGGATGGAGGTAGGTGCATAAGAAAAATGGTAATAAAATTGATTCTAGTATTTATAGCAACACTGGAAATGAACAATACAGGGACTGCGTCAATAAGACAAATGAAAAACTTAATTGGAGTATCTGAGTGTATGT